>JAIRRC010000016.1 GCA_031256175.1 Rickettsiales bacterium | reverse complement strand
GGGGGGGTAAATGCGTGTGCAAATAATAGCGTCTCTGCCGAAGGCGAAATGACCTGCCATACATGCACTGATAATACGATACCAAATGCCGACCAAAGCGAATGCGTTGAAGAATAAATTAACTCTCCCCTTGCGGGGGAGTTGTTTTTTACTTCCTTAACCCCGTTTTGGGATTTATCCAACCCCATTCCCGCAAGGATGACATTTGTATTGCGGTTGGATTTTTTATTCATTTGTGATATAATTCACATATGGAAATATCCCGCCGCGAATTTATGAAAATCGCCGCATGTTCGGCCGCCGCGCTGCTTGTCATACCGCGCGCCGCCCTTGCCGCGCCCGCGAACACCCTGCGCGCCATGCGGACCGGGAAACAAACCAACGGCCAGACCCGCATAGTCGTCGAAACCGCGAAAAAACCTTCATACTCCCTGGCCTATCCGGCCGGCCAGCTGAAAATCACCATCAACGACGCCGCGGGCGGCGCCGTGCCCGAAATGGCCAACGGAACATTGGTGTCGAACATGACCGCCGTGGAATCCGGCGGCAATGTCGTCATAACCGCCGCGCTGACGCGCGCCATAGCCGAAATCCCGAAGAAACAAACCATGATTCTAGAACCCGGCGGCACCGGCAAGAACTTCCGCCTTGTTCTGGACTTCGATTCTGCGGACAAGACCGCCGTCGCGCCCGCAACCGCGCCAGGGCGCAGCGCAAGCGGAAAGAAAATCATAGTCATCGACGCCGGGCACGGCGGCAAGGACCCGGGCACCATCGGCAAGGCGAACAAGACGAAAGAAAAAGACATAGTCTTGAAGGTCGCGAAAAAACTGCGCGACAATCTGCGCGGCGATTACGAAATCCATATGACGCGCGACACCGACATATTTTTGAACCTTAACACCCGCGCCGCGCTGGCGGAATCCAAGAACGCGGACCTGTTCATCTCCATCCACGCCAACGCGAATCCGTCGAAGAAAACCCAGGGCTTTTCGACCTATACTTTGTCGAAAAAAGCGTCCGACGCCGAAGCGATGAAAACGGCCGAGGCCGAAAACGCCGCGGACAGGATTTCGGTCGACAATTTCCAACGCTTCGAGCCCGAGATTAAGATGGCGCTGTCTTCGTTGCAGCAGCAGGTGGTCGCGGAAAGTTCCGTCGCGTTCGGTTCGGGCTTGGTGAAAACCACGAAGCAAGGCGGAATAAAATTGCAGGAAAATCCCCTGCGCTATGCGCCCTTCGCGGTATTGAAGTCCAGCGTTCCGTCGGTCCTGGTGGAACTTGGCCATCTGTCCAACGCGGACGAGGAAAAATTGCTGAATACATCCGCGCACCAGGACAAGCTTGTCGCCGCCATCACCCGCGCCGTCGGCAACTTCGAGTTCCTGTCCTAGGATTAATCCAAACCTGTTCCTTCGCAAGGTCCATCATCGGCAAATCGGACTTGGAATCTGAATATGCGCGGACGACGTCTGTCTTTTCTATTTCCTCTTCCATCATCCATTCCGCCAATCGCGCGACTTTGTATTTATTCCAGCACGGCTTCGCGTATTTCCAAGGCCTGGCCTTTTCCATTTCCGAACAAATCACGAAATCGAATCCCAAATCCGCGACCAATGGTTTCAACAGATAATTCGGGCTTGCGGATATGCAGATGACGATTGCGCCGCGCGCTTTTTCTTCGGCGGTTTTGTCCGCGGCCCAGCCGAACCGGTTCCGCTTATGCTCCGCGATAAATCCCGGCGCGAATTTCTTGACCATATTCGCGGTCAGATACCTTCGCATGGTTTCGCGCGGCCATATGCCGTAAGGATTGAACAGTTTGGCGATTGCGCCGGCCGCTATCAGCGGCAGGAACAGCGCCGGGCGCCAGCTTCGCCGAAAGGTATAATAATAGAATCCGAAATTCGCGTCGCCGCTGCTAAGCGTTCCGTCGAAATCGAACAAGATTATTTTAACGGCCATTTTATACCCATCGCTTTGCTTCTGATTTTTTCCATCGTTATGAACAGCGCCGGCGTCAGGACGAACGTGAACGCCAGCGCCGCCAGCATACCACCGACTATGACCGCGCCCATAGAGGATTTCATTCCTTCGGCCGACCAAAGCTGCGGCACCATTCCCGCCGCCACCGCGATGGACGTCATGACGACCATGCGCGACCTTTCGTGATACGTCTTCCACAGAACTTTTTTCATGTCGCCGCCCTTCCGGATTTCCGCGACGGCCGGTTCCAGGATGATTATGTTGTTGTTCACCGCAAGCCCCACAAGCATGATGATTGAAAGCATAGCCGCGATGTTAATCGACGCGCCCGACAGGAACAGCATTATGAACACGCCCGAAAACGAAGTCAGGATTCCCGTCGCTATCGTGAACGGATGCAGCATCGAATTCATAATCGCCGCGAGAAGCATATACGTAAGTATGACCGCGAGCAGAAACGCGCCCGCCATTTCGCCCGTGGTTTCCGCCTGGATTTCGCCCATGCCGGCGAAATAGAATCCGTATCCGGGCGCGAAATCGAACTTGTTGAAGGATTCCGATATTTTGCCCTGCACCGGGCCCATCGTCGATTTGCCGAGTATCACTTGGATTTCGCTGACCCGCGCCTTGTCGCGGCGGTAGATGTTCGGCGACGCGGGCGCGCGTTTTATTTCGCCAAGCTCGGCCAGCGGCACAAGCCCTTTGACCGACTTCACCATTATGTTTTCGAACATGTCGGGATTCACGAATTCGTCGCCGACGCTTACTATAATCGGGACCTCTTCGCCGTTGTCGCGGAACTTGTAGTTGTCGTTGCCGTAAAGCGCGGCGCGCAGGACGAACGCGGCCTGCTGGTTGTTGACGCCGTAAAGATTCATCTTGGCGGCGTTCGGAACGAAGCGGTATTCGTATCCGGGGTTTTTCGCGGACAGGCGCGCCGATTGGATTTCCGGCATGTTGTTCAGGGCGTCTATCGCGCGCGCGGCGTATCCTTCGCGGACTTCGTCGTTGTCGCCGAAAATGTTTATGGTTATGTCGGAAGCCATGCCGGCCATGACTTTGCCGGGCTTCACCTGGATTTCGGCGTCGATTATGTCGGCCATGGCGGGCACCATAAGCTGCGCCAGGCGCTTGTCCGAAATGCCGCGTTCGCCCTGCGGTTTAAGCGTTGCGACGACCAATATATTCTCGACGCCGCGCTCGCCTATTCGGGTCGATGTCGCGACGACTTCCGGGAATTTTTTAAGCTTGTCCTCGACCGCTTCGGCGATGCCCAGCGACTTGGCGTAAGTCGCGCCGCGCGGCGCCTCGGCTATGACCGAGATTTCCGAAGTGTCGGTTTCGGGCTTGAATTCGTTTCCGACGAACGGCATCAGCATCATGGAAAATATCAGGACGCCGAACGACGCGCCGATGACGACAAGCGGCCGCTTGAATTGGAATTCGAAAATCTTTTTGAAAATTCCCTCCACTTCTTCCTTTTTGACTTTCGCTTTTTCTTTTTTGACGCGAAGCATAAGCGCAATCATCATCGGTGTAAGACTGAACGAGAACATAAGCGACAATATCGTAAGATACACGACCGACATTCCGAACTGGCTCATGAACAGGCCCGCGATTCCGTCCATCATCGCAAGGGGTATGAAAACCGCCATGTTCGTTCCCGCGCCCGCCAGAACCGCCGCCGCGACGCGGCCGGTGCCGTTGATTGCGGCGTCGCGCGGCGAAGCGCCCTCGTGCATAAGCATAAGCGCGCTCTCGATTATAATGATGGCGTTGAATATAAGCGAGCCGAGAGCAGTAGCCATCGCAAGCATCGTGAAGGAATTTATCGTGAAATTGCTCGCGCTCATGAAGAAGAATCCCGCGATTAGCGACGCCGGTATGACGACGCACGCGATGATTGTGGTGCGCCAGTTGCGCGTGAATGCAAGCAGGACGGCGATGGTAAGAATCATGCCAAGAATGATGCCGTTAAGGGTCGAACTGGTTTCGTTCGAAATCGCGGTCGCGGAATTGCTGACGACTTTAAGCTGCGCCGCGTCGCCAAGTTCGGCGCGCGTCGCGGCGGCATATTTTTTCATGTTTTTTTCTACGGCTTTGGAAATCCTTATCGCGTTTCCGTCGGAAGCTTTGACGATTGAAATCATGACCATGTCGCTTCCGTTCATGCGCGCGCCGCTTTCCTGCTTTCGGCTGGAATCCGAAACGGACGCAACGTCTTTCAGGCGGAATCTTCCGCCTTCCGAAGTGGTTATGGAAAGGTTCGCGATGTCTTTGACGGACGCGAATTCGCCGACGAAGCGCACCTGCATGGAACCGGCGCCGTATTCGATTTTGCCGCCCGGAAAGTTCAGGTTGCTTTGCCCGAGCGCGGCGGTTATGTCGGAAATTCCGATTCCGCGCGACATCATAAGGACCGGGTTAAGGTCGATGCGTATCGCGCGCTCGCGCCCGCCGATGACCTTGGCCGAAGCGACGCCGGTTATGGCGGTAAGCTTGTTCGCCAGGACTTCTTCGGCGTATGTGTATGCCTTTTTAAGGAATTCCGCGTCTTCCTCGCCGTCATTATAAATGACCATGTCCATGACGGATTCCTGCATGACGTTCAGCTTTTCGATGCGCGGCTTTTTAAGCTCTGCCGGCAGGTTTAGGACGATAGCCTCGACCTTGTCTTTGACTTCAAGCAGCTTGTGGTTTATGTCGGATTCCATCGTGAATTCGACCATGACGAAGCCGCCGCTTTCGAAGGCCTGCGACGAAAGGCGCTTTATCTGCGACACTTCGGCGATGGCGCTTTCTATGGGTTTTATGACCTGTTCCTCTATTTCGGAAGGGTTCGCGCCGGGATAAATAAGCGTCGCGGACACCATCGGGAAATCCATCGCGGGCGCGCGTTCGACGTTCATCTTCGGGAACGACCATAAGCCGAGTATCACCCAGAACATGACGAACATCAAAGTTGTGACGGGCCTGTCTACGAAAAATTTAATCATTGCTTCACCTTTAATCCGTCATAAAGAAGATGGCTCGAAGACACGATAAGCATGTCGCCGTCAAGAAGCCCGCCCGCGACAAGTATCGATTCCGCGTCCATCGCGGCGATTCTGATTTTGCGCGGACGCGCCTCGCCGTCTTCGGCCACCCATGCGATTCCGTCGGAAGCGGCCTCGCGCGGGATGAAAATTCCGCTCGCGGGTTCCGTCGCATTGAATTCGCCGACAAGGTTTCCGGACACGCGGACCTCATACATACCGGTGTCGAAATCTATGTTGTTCGAAATGGAAGTTATCTTCTGGTCGCCGACCGACATCCCTTTTTTAAGGCGGATTTTGACGTCGAGCGGAACGAAAGCGCGGCCGTTTTTAAGGGACAGCGGGAACTTCAAATCCTGGATGCTTTCGGATACAAGCGCGGTCCTGACCGGAACGCCGGATTCCGCGTGTATGCGGACGATGTTGCTTACCTGCCTGTCGCCTTCTTTGACGATGGCGGCGACGCGGTAAATCACCAAAGCCGCGATAAGCGCGGCGATTAGGATTGCCGCGTTTCTTTTAAGAAGCTTTTTGTCCATCATTTATCACCCGTAAGTTTTCTGATGTTTTCCTGCGCGATTGCGATTTGCATGCGCGTGTTCATCTGCGCGACTTCAAGCTGGACCAGGGAAGATTCGACGTCCGACAATTCGACGGCGCTTGTCTGCCCGCTGGCGAATCGGTCGGACGACATCTTGTAGGTCTTCTGCGCGAGTTCGAGCGCCTGACGCTGCGTTTTAAGGTTTTCGACAAGATAATTGTGCTTGGTTACGGCTTCCACCAAATCGTTGCGGCGCAGCTTTTTCGCCTTGTCCAGGTCTTGAAGGGCGCGGTCCGCCTCGCGCGCGTCCTGGGTCGCCTGATAGCGCGCCAAACCGCCGTCCAGAATCGGAATCGAAATTGCAAGCCCCACGGAAGCGTTCTTGCCGTTGCTTCCGTTCCACACGTCGGCGCTATCGTGAATCATGACATAGTTATACGAAGCCGTCGCGGCAAGGGTCGGAAGGAACCCCGCGTATTTCGATTTCATCGAAGCGCGCGAAGCGTTGTATGCCTCCTGATGTATGTCCCATTCGGGATAGCTATACATCTCGGCCGACGGGGCCTTCGCGAACTTGGACGGAATCTCGTCCGTCAGAACTACATTGTATTCCTCGTCGATGTCGGCCATGATTTTAAGCATGCGCATAGCCGAGTCCGCGTTGAACTTCGCGTCCGCAAGCTGCGATTCCTTGATGACGACATCGGTCGAAATTTTCAGCAGGTTGGCCTTGTTCGCCCTGCCCGCGCCCATGGTGAGCGCGCGCTGGTTTTTGCGCGCGTTATCCAAAGATTTCTGAACGATTGATTGAACATGCTCGGCCATCTTGGCGCCGTAATAGATTTGAACGGCGGCGACGCGCATTTCCCTGCGCGCGAGCTCGGCCGACGATTCCGCGATTTTGATGGCCGACCGCGCGGCGTCCAGACCATAGCCGAGTTTGCCGAAAGTATAGATGGGTTGCGTCAGGTCGAGCCCCGCCATGCCGATATTGTCCGGCACGCGAAGCCCGCCGCCTGTCGGAAGGAAGCCAATCGGATTGCCGCCGCTGTCAAGGACGGGAATGTTCGGCATGTCGATGTATTTTGGTTGGCCGGGATTGTCGACATTGATGTTGTTCATGTATGTCCCGCTGGCGCTAAGCTTCGGGAAGCGTCCCGCGCGCGCGGCGTTGAACACGGCCTCGGATTTCCTGACGTTAAGGTCGGCCTTCTTGACGTCCTGGCTTGCGGCCATGATTTTAAGGACGGCGTCCTCCATGCCGAGCTTCATGGTCGCGGCGCCCGCTTCCGCTATAAGGAACATTCCGAATAATGCCGTTATTATTTTATTCATCGTCGTTTTCTTCTATTTTTTTAAGGATTTCGTTCACGTCCATAAGCGCGGACACGAAGCGCGTTTCGTCCCGTTCTGGAAGGCGGGCGAAAAATTTCGTGATGTTCCCAAGGAATTTTTCGACCGCGGCCTCGGCCGATTTTTCGCCGCTCTTGGTCAGGGAATACCAGACGTTGCGGCGGTCGGCCTTGTCCTGCTCGCGCCGGACCAGCCCGTCAGCTTCAAGGTTCTTTATGGTGGTGCTTATGTTCGCGGCCGACATGTGGGACCGCGCGGCCATGTCTTTAAGCATGGTCCGGCCGTCCAGTTTAAGGCGCACCATAACCTCGAAATGCTGTTTGGATTTCATGTTGACGGGCGCGCCGCCGCGTATATCCCCGGCCAGCCTGGACAAGGACGCGACGTTCTGCAACAGCAGCTGCGCGAGTTTTTTATGAGCCATGTCGACACCCCGATTGGTTTTAATTCATAATAGTTTTATAATAAAAAGATTCCTAAGTCAAGGAATAAATTCCATTCCGGCTTGAAAACCGGATTTTTCGGTGTATAATCGGGCTTGTCATGGACAAGACCCCGCCGCACCATTTATATATCCACGTGCCTTTCTGCGCGAATAAATGCCCCTATTGCGCGTTCTATTCGGCCGCCGTTGCGCCCGATTGGGACGCATACGCGGACGGCATAATAAAAAGCGTCGCGCGGCAGCCCCGCTGCCGCGTCCCGACGATATTCTTCGGCGGCGGCACGCCAAGCCTTATGCCGACCGATATTCTCGCGAAAATCCTGGGCGCGATTGGGAAACATTTCCTTGTGGCGGACGGCGCCGAAATAACCATCGAATGCAATCCCAGAAGCGCGAATCTGGCCGATTATAAGGCGCTGGGCATAACAAGAATTTCCATCGGCGCGCAGAGTTTCGACGATGGACATTTGCGGTTCCTAGGCCGAATCCATACCGCCAAGCAGGCGCGCTTGGCGTTGGATGCGGCGCTTGACGCGGGCTTTGAAACATCTGCGGATTTTATCTACGCCCTGCCCGGCCAGTCTGTGGACGACGTGGCGCGCCTGTGCGAAGAAATAAAAAAAATCGGCCTTCGTCACGCGTCCTTATATGAAATAACGCCGGAAGCGAATCCGAAATTTTCGCCAAGCGATTCGGCGGCGGATATGTGGCTTGAAATCGGCCGCCAACTGCGACGCTATGAAATATCCAATTACGCCCGGCCCGGCCATGAATGCCGCCATAATTCCGGGGTCTGGGATGGCGAGCCTTACATAGGTTTGGGCGCCGGCGCCGCCGGCCGCTTGTTCGATGGTGAAAACTGGTTCGAACAATTTAGCGGCGCCATAAAACCCATGACGGCGCGCGACCGCGCCATAGAAAAAGTCATAACCGGCCTGCGGACCGCCCGCGGCGTTAAGCTGGCGCCCGACGTCCTGGAAGTTTTGAAAACGCCGCCGTCCGGCGAACGCCTGGCGCTTGGCGAATCCGATATGTTAATCCTTGACTCGAAGCTTGTCGATATGGTGAAATGAAGCCATGTCCCAAATCGCCCAGATTCTTGAATACAATAAAAAATTCGTCGCGGACAAGGAATATGAAAAATACAGCGCGACGAAATTTCCTGATAAAAAAATCGCGATAGTTTCGTGCATGGACGCAAGGCTTACAGAACTTTTGCCGGCCGCGTTGGGCCTGCGGAACGGCGACGCGAAAATCATAAAGAACGCGGGCGCGATGATAACGCACCCTTACGGCAGCGGAATGCGAAGCCTGCTTGTCGCGGTCTGGGCGCTGGGCGTGGAGGAAATTCTGGTCATAGGCCACAAGGATTGCGGAATGCAGGATTTCGACGCGCGGAAAATCATCCCGGCGGCCGCATTGGACGCGGTGGAAAAATCCGGCATAGACGTGGACAGATGGCTGAAAGGATTTGCCAGCGTGGAAGATTCGGTCCGCGACACGACGGGCATTATAAGAAACCATCCATTGATGCCGAAAGACATCACGGTCTACGGCTTCGTCATCGACCCCGCAACCGGCGCGCTTGACCAAATTGTATAAAAACTCCCGGCCCTATTTAGTCATTCCAGCGAAAGCCGGAATCCAGGTAATAAAGCCCGCGCAATAGGCCTCCAAAATAAAAGACCCCTTTAAGGGGTCTTTTATTTTGGAGGCCCGGGTCGGAATCGAGCACGAGCGTATAAGCGCACAGAAAATCCCCGTTATTAGGGGATTTTTTGATGTGCGTGTCGCGAGAGAACGATGGATGGCGCACTTCAAAATTTTGGAGGCCCGGGTCGGAATCGAACCGGCATACAAGGATTTGCAGTCCTCTGCATAACCACTCTGCCACCGAGCCAAACATGGTGCGGATAGGGAGACTCGAGCACGAGCGAATAAGCACACTTTGAGCCGCGTTGTTAGCGGCGAAAAGATGTGCGCGTCGCGAGGGAACGAGGGAAGGCACGCACAGGCCTTCTGGTGCGGATAGGGAGACTCGAACTCCCAAGTCTTTCGACACAGCATCCTTAGTGCTGCGCGTCTACCAATTTCGCCATATCCGCAAAACACGCCCAATTCTAACGGCCGCCCCACGAAATTGCAAGTAGTTTTTAGAAAGTATACCTTAACCCCAAGGACGCATTGAACATCGTTTTGCTGTTTTCGTTTTCTGTGTCTTTGCTTGTGAATATGAATCTTGCGCCAGCGTCCAGCGCGAAGCCGTGAATCAAATTGACGCTGACACCGGCGCCCAAGCTTGACGCGAATGAAAACGTCGTTTCGCCGCCCCATTCGGATTCATAGCCCCAGCCGCCGCCCCCGTAAGTCCATCTCGATTCCGAATCCACGAAATTGTCGGCCGCCACAAATCCCAGACCAAGGCTGAAATAAGGCCGCGCCCTATACCCGGGCATCAAATCAATATATCCGTTCAAAAGAAAAACGCCGGTGGTGTTTTCCAAATTATAATAGCCCCGGTTTCCGGCGTCGATATTCCATTCCGAATCTTTCGCGAAGCCTTGCATTGAAAGCTCCAGCTCGGCCCGGATGGCGAAATCGTCCAGTTCCTTGCCTACGCCTAACGCGACGGCCCAAGCGTCGGAACGCGGATTGCCATACGAATCAAGCCATTTGGTCGCGCCCAATTTCACCGATATATACTTGTCCAATTTCAAGTCGAATTCGTCGTCGGCCTCTTCGTCCGCCAAAACGGGATTGGAAATAAAAACCAACGCCGATAAAATCATTAAAAGCTTTTTCATAGCCCCATCTTTTCCTAAATCCCACCCGAAAGCAATAGAAAATTGTTATTGATTGACCAGGCGGAAAATTGCTAAAATTCCGGCAAGGGGAATGAAATGAACAACCAGTTTCACAAGACGCTTAACCGGATGGTCCTGTTCACGGCGCTTATCGTCGCGATTATCATCCTGTTTTGGGACGATTTTTTGAACATAGCCATGGTGAACATCTGGCTTAACGGCGCGATTTTGGGCGCCGCGGCGTTCGGCACCTTTACCTGCTTTCTGGACGTGTTCCGCCTGGTGCCGGAATACAGATGGATGAAGAATTTCTTCTATGCGCGGCCGGGCGCCGCGGTTCCGCAGCTGCCGCCATTCGTCCTGCGGCCGGTCGCGAAAATGCTGACGGCGGTGCGCGTCCAGCACAAGCCCTACATCTCGTCCCAAACCTTGAACGCGTTTTTGGACATCATCATGGGCCGCTTCGAAGACACGCGCGAGCAGAACCGATACACGACGAACATATTGGTCTTCCTTGGGCTTTTGGGCACGTTTTGGGGCCTGCTTCACACCATCGGCGCGTTCGGCATGCTGGTCGACGGCATGGATTTCGGAACCGACTTCGCCGCCGCGACTGAAGCGATGCGGTCCGGTCTTACAGCGCCGCTGGCGGGAATGGGCACGGCGTTCAGCAGTTCGTTCTTGGGCCTTGCGGGTTCGCTTATGGTCGGATTCTTGGCGCTTCAAACGACCCTGGCGCAGAACGCGATTTTCCGCGAGCTGGAAGAAAACCTTTCGAACTATACCAAGCTTTTCGGCTATCTGTCCCAGCCCGAAAGCGGCGAGGAAACGATTCTGCCCTACGTCCAGACCGCCGCGTTCGAGCTTTCGCGCAGCACCGACAAGATGACGAAATCCGTGAACGAACTTTCGAAGCACATACGCGAGCGGGACAAGCAGATGAACGCCGCAATCGGGCGCCTTAGCATCGCCATCGATTCCGTCAAGGAATTCAAGAAGGAAGAGAGGGACAATGCAAAGACAGCGCGAGCCGGTTAATATCTGGCCCGGGTTCGTCGACTTGTTCTCGAACCTGACCATAATCCTGATGTTTCTGCTTATCGTTTTCGTGGTCATAGCGTCGTCCGCGAAATTCATGATGAAGGGCGCGACGCCCGACCATACGGCTCTTACCGAACTTACCGAGCGCGCCCGGCGCCTGGCGGCGGACAATATGAAAATGCGCGCGTCGCAGGACGAGCTTCTGCGCCAGAAAGCGATAGTCGCCGAAACCGCCGCGCGCCTTGAAATCGACGCCGCCGCGAAAGACCGCGCGCTTGCGAACGCCCTGTTGGAGCTTGAACGAACCCAAACCGACACAAGCGCGCTCGACGAACAGCGCGCGCAGCTGCAAATAATGCGGGACGATGCGGCCGCGTCCGACATAGAAAAACGGCGCCTTCTGGAAGAACTTGAAAACCTTCGCGGAACATTGCGCGCGGAATCCGAAACAAAAAGTTCGGAACGGGAAATGAGCGCCGTGCAAATGCGGAACCTTTCGGAAGAAATCTCGCGCCTGTCGAACGCGCTCGCGGTGTCGGAACAAAAGGCGGCCGAAAACGAAGTCCAGTATGTCGAGCTTTCAAACCGCTTCAACCGCGCGCTGGCGGATAAACTGGCCGAGCAGGCCGACGTGCGCGAATATCAATCCATGTTTTATACCGCCATCAAAAAATCGTTGGGCGACACGGGCATGATAAAAATGGACGACGACCGGTTCACTTTGCCCAGCGACATCATGTTCCCGCAGGGAAGCGCGAAAATTTCGGACAAGGGCAAGGCGCAGCTGAAACAAATCGCGGGCGTAATAAAGGAAATTTATACGACGATTCCGAAGAATGTCGAATGGATAATCCGCGTCGACGGACATACCGATAACGTTCCGGTGAAACCGGGCAGCGAATTGAAGGATAATACGCAGTTGTCGCTTATGCGTGCGCGCAGCGTCGTGGACGAGCTTGTGAAGAACGGAATTGATAGGCGTTTGTTGGCGCCGACGGGCTTCGGCGAAATGTATCCTGTGGCGCTGGGCAATACGCCCGCCGACCTTCAAAAGAACCGCCGTATCGAGCTCCGCCTCACCAATCCTTAAAAAGGCCGAACATGGAAGACAAACGAACTTTATCGATTGTTCAAGAAATTCTGGATATTATGCATAATAAGGAAACCGGAATTGTAGATAAAAACCTGGACGTCGAAAAATTTGCCGAATCAAGGAACGAACGTCCGATAGATACGAAATTCTCGCTTGGGGCTGCTGAAATATTGAAGAAAAGGGCCGCGAATGCGGTCGGCTGCACAGGATGGGCCAAGACTTTTTTGTATCTTGCGAAGGAAAAAGGAATCGACGCCGTTGGAATTATCACAATATCCATGAAAACATATAGTGATTATTACGACAGCGTGAACAAACCGCGTAAGAGGGTGGATGTCGTGGCCGGGCACGTAATTGCTGGAATAAAACTTTCCGATGGCAAATATCACATGATTGACCCCGGGGCGCCGCAGGCGCAATTCTTCGGCGACGAACCTAAAATCGGAAACATAATATATCATGCTTTATTGTATAGTATAAAAGACAAACCATATTTAATCACAGGAATCGATAAGGATTTGGAAAAGATAAAATCTTATTCGGATATTCAAAACGCAAGCGTCAGCGGCGACGTGAATAACAACAACTGCATATTTGTTATTGAAGCGTTGAATAATAAACTTGCGAAGAAAGACATATAAACATGCCGACTATACATTTCTTGCACGGATTTGTCGCTTTCGGTAAAAGCGAATTTGCGGCGGCGCTTGCGCAGGAAATCGACGCGCCGATAATCCGCACAGACAAGCTTCATGCGGAACTTAACAGCGGCAAACCCGCCATCGGATTGGACAAAGAAGCACGCAAAAAATTATTCGAAATCGCGAAAGAAAAAACCGAACAACTCGTGAAATCCGGCCGGGACGTGATTTTCGACGCCGGTTCCTGGAAACGCGAAACAAGGGATTCGAACAGGGCCTGGGCCGCGTCGCTGGGCGCCAACTGCAAATATTACAGCATAAAATGCTCGCCGGAAAAGGCCTTGGAAAACCTGATGGCGCGCAACAAGTCGAACCCGGGGCATTTTTATTCGCCGGAAAGATGGAAAGAAAACTTCAAACTCTTCGAACCCATGCAAGATGACGAAGACTTCACAGAAATAACCGCACAAAAAAAGCCCTTTTTTTCTTATTGTCATGGTCGGGCTGACTAGGGCCATCTAAGTAATAAATAACCCCTGTCTATTATAATAGACAGGGGTTTCGGCATGCCGGTTTATGGATATTCGGCTTAGAACGTCAGCCGGGCGCCGGCATTGACGGACACCATCGACAAATCGACTTTTTCTATCGTGAAGGCGTTGTAGCGCACGCCCAAATCCACCGCCAGGCCGGTTATCACGTCGAATCCGATTCCGCCGTATATGCCGTAGATGAACGAGTTTTTGGAAAATTCCGCGACCGGGATTTTTACCATGTCAAGGCTTCCGATTCTTTCTTCCACCCATAATTTGACGTCGGTCGAAGCCGCGCCGATACCGGCGCCGACATACGGCTTTATCTTATAGTTCGTGAAGAAGTCGGCATAGGCGTTCAGCATATAAGTGTTCATCTTATACTCTTCGGGAAAGCTGACGTGCCCGATAACGACATTGCTTCCGTTGACTATGTCCGCGTCCTCGCCATAGTTGACGTATGTCCCGTTCGAGAATTCGAATTCGCCGCGAAGGTTTAATTCTTCGCCCTTCCAGCGCGCGCCGATTGCGCCGGCCTTGACGCTTCCGGTAGCCGACTGGTCAGCGCCATCGGCGGTTAGAATTTGGAGGCCGATTCGGCCGGAAACATACGGCGAAATGTCGCCGATATTGGTTTCAAAAGCGAAAGCGCCGCTAGAAACCGCGGTCAGCGCCGTTGATATTAGAAGCAGTTTTTTCATATTTTTATCCTTTTGTTTGTTTTACAAGCGAATACGCGCGGCTGTGCGCATATTTTCCTAGCAGTCTACCCCCCCCCCCCGTCAATAATGTCAAGTGGCTTTTTCGTTGGACTTGCGGGAATCGCTTGCTATAATCGTAAAAATACGAAAGGGCCGTAAATGGGCAAAATAACAATCGAAACCACTAAAAACCATTATGAAACCGATGCGAACATAGCTCATTATGGCGAGGCGGTTGAAAAAATTGGTCTGTGGAAATCCGAAAAAATTATATTTGAAAAGCATATAAATAAAACCGATAGGATTTTGGACCTCGGTTGCGGCTGCGGGCGCACAACAATCAATCTATTCAAGCTGGGATATGAAGATATCGTCGGGTTGGATTTGTCGGACAGATTTGTCGAATTCGCGAAAAACTACTCGCGCGAACATAATCTCGCCATCGAGTTTATGCAGGGCGACGCGCGCAGTCTGCCTTTTGACGGCGATTCCTTCGACGTTGCGGTGTTTTCGTTCAACGGCCTGATGTGCATTCCCGAACAGAAAAACCGCGACAAGGTGTTGGATGAAGTCCGCCGCGTGTTGAAACCGGGGGGAAAATTCATTTTCACCGCGCATAAGCGCGATGAAAACGGAAAGCATGCCGAATTCTGGGCAGAGCAAAAAACGCGTTTTGAAAATGGGACCCAAGACCCGCGTCTTGAAAAGTTCGGCGACCGGCTTTATCCGGAAGACACGCCGGATGCGGTTTTGAATATAATCCATATTCCAAGCATGGACGAAGTGAAAGAATTCTTAAAGCGCGGAAATTTTGAAATAATGGAACACGCGTATCGTCCTGACTTCGCCGATGAAAGCGATGCGGTCAGGGAGTTTTCCGCAGACACCATTTTCTGGATTGTCCGAAAACAATTGTAATGGCGGGAAAAGGGATTTAGTATTATGGTCTGTAAAGAAGCAAGCCTTCAAGATTTGGAACTTAGATGGGATAAGGATATTGCCGAGAATGCAGGCGACGACAGGTGGTCCGCATGGAAAAAACGCTCCATCCTTGAAAATCGGAACGGCTTGATTAAGACTTTCTGCGCCTTGGACAAAGAAGACATTGTCGGCGTGGGAACCTTGGCTCTGGACCCGGCAAGCGGACAGCTTAACGGCAATGGCAGTCTTGCAAATAAAGATACTGCGAACGTCTGTGCTTTAAGGGTCGATGAGAAATATCAAGGCAAAGGCATAGCAAGCGGCCTTGTCCGATTCGCAGAAGCATGGGCCTTGGGGCACGGAATAAAAAATTTAACAATCGGCGTCGAACCGAAAGATGTCAAAAATATGCAAATTTATTTCCATTTGGGTTTCACGGAATTCATCATGTGGAACAAGGAAAAGTATTCTCCGGAAGACGAACCTGTCCTGGTGCTGTATTACAGGAAGCGGTTATAATAGCGGATTTTTTATATTAAGTTTTCGACGATGTCGCCCAGGTATTCGCCGGGTTTTAGGAAGACGACTTTCTTGCCGTTCGCCTTCGCATATTCCAATGTTTCATCGTATCTTTTGGCCAGATTGTCCGCTATGTATTTCGCGCCGTCGCCGCGGGCGATATAGTCCTGTTCCAGCTGCGCCAACCTTTCCCGGTCGGGCATCACGAACACATAATCGTCTATGCCAAGCATGCGGCAGGCGTCATAAGTGTCCTTTTTCGGAACAGTTAGCAGAATTCTTCCGGCCGCCAATTCGCGCCGCGCATATTCTATCATATTGTCCGGAAAATCCGGATTCATCGGGCCAAGCGGCGTTCCGCGAAAGTTCGGATAGTCGTCCCTGCCGATGAATTCTTTCAGATTCATATCCTTGAATATGCGCGTTTCGAAATCTTCGAATTTCGGATTGGCCGCGCAAAGCGTCGATTTGCCAAGCCCCGGATATACAAGGATTCCGCGCGTCATATCCGCCCTTACATCATCGGCATTTGGGGCGCGGCGGCGGCCGGCTTGTCTTCCGGAATTTCCGCAAGTATCGCGCCGGTCGTAATCATGGTGCCCGCGACGGACGCCGCGTCGAGAAGCGCCGTCTTCACGACCTTCGAAGGGTCGATGATTCCGCTTGCGACCATGTCGACATATTTGTCGTTGGCCGCGTCGTATCCGAAATTATAGTCCTTGGATTCAAGAACTTTGCCGACCACAATCGCGCCTTCCTTGCCCGCGTTCTCGGCGATTTGCGCCATCGGCGCCGAAAGGATTTTCTTAACGATTTCGATTCCGGCGTTCTGGTCCGCGTTTGCGCCCGCAAGCTTCGCTATGGCCGAGGCCGCGCGCGCCAATGCCACGCCGCCGCCCGCGATTACGCCTTCGGCGACGGCCGCGCGCGTAGCGGCAAGCGCGTCGTCCACGCGGTCTTTCTTTTCTTTGACTTCGACTTCGGTCATGCCGCCGACTTTGACGACTGCGACGCCGCCGACTATGCGCGCCAAACGCTCGGCCAGTTTTTCCTTGTCGTATTCGCTTGTCGAAGTTTCGATTGTCTTTCTGATTTCCGCCGCGCGCGCCTTAATCGCCGCCGCGTCGCCAGCGCCACCGACGATGAGCGTATTGTCTTTGGAAACCACGACGCGCTTCGCGCTGCCCAGAACGGCGGGCGTCAGATTGTCGAGCGTCATGCCAAGGTCGTCGGAAATTATGGTCGCCTTGGTCAGAATCGCGATGTCTTTCAGCATTTCCTTCCTGCGGTCGCCGAAGCCCGGCGCTTTCACCGCGCAGACTTTAAGCCCGCCGCGCAGGCGGTTCAGAACAAGCGTCGCAAGCGCTTCGCTGTCGATGTCGTCCGCGATGATGAGTAAGGAACGCCCGCTCTGCGCGACAGGCTCCAGAATCGGCAACAGCGATTGCAGCGTGCTGATTTTCTTTTCGGATACCAGGATTTGCGCGCCGTCCATCTCGGCCAGCATCTTGTCCGCATTGGTCACGAAATAAGTCGATAGAAATCCGCGGTCGAATTGCATGCCCTCGACTATGTCGATTTCGGTTTCAAGACCTTTCGCTTCTTCGACGGTTATCACGCCTTCCTTGCCGACCTTTTCCATGGCCTGGGCGATTTTCGCGCCGATGTCGGCGTCGCCGTTCGCGGATATAGTCGCGACTTGCGCGATTTCGGAATTGTCTTTGACCTTGCTGGAATGTTTTTCGATGTCCTTTATGACTTCGCTTACGGCAAGGTCGATACCGCGTTTTATGTCCATCGGATTCATTCCGGCCGCGGCCATCTTGAAGCCCTCGGCCAGCATTTTCTGCGCAAGAACGGTTGCCGTCGTAGTGCCGTCACCTGCCAAATCCGCGGTCTTGCTGGCGACTTCGCGAACCATCCTGGCGCCGATGTTTTCGACGCCATCCGGCAAGGACACTTCCTTCGCGACGCTGACGCCGTCCTTGGTCGCGACGGGCGCGCCGTAGGATTTTTCGATTATGACGCTGCGGCCCTTCGGACCAAGCGTAGTTTTAACGGCGTCCGCAAGCTTGTTGACGCCGGCCATCAGACCCTTGCGGGCTTCTTCGTTGAATAGAATTTTCTTCGCCATGATTAAAGCACTCCTAAAATATCTTTTTCTTTTATTATGATGTAGTCTTTGCCGTCGAGCTTTATCTCGCTTGCGCTGCCCGCCCATTTCGCGAACATCACGACGTCGCCGGCTTTGACCGAAGTCGGGTTAAGCTTGCCGTCGATGAATTCGCCCGCGCCGACCGCGACGACTTTTCCGCGGCTTGGTTTTTCCTGGGCATTGTCGGGAATTATGATTCCGCCCGCGGTCTTGGATTCTTCTTCCAGCCGCGCGATAAGAACATAATCGTGAAGTGGTTTCAGCATGTTTTCTCCTTGTAATAAACCTTTCCGTCCATATAATAATGTATAATCTCGAAATTTCAAGGGGGCGGTTATGATTTGCAAAACTTACGACGACGACAATATTTTCGCGAAAATCCTGCGCGGCGAAATCCCGGCGGCGAAAATAACCGAGAATAAATTCGCCCTGGCGTTCAAGGACATACATCCCAAAGCGCCGTTCCATGCGCTCGTGGTCCCGAAAGGCGCGTATTCGAACATTTATCATTTTATAAAGGACGCGCCGGAAGCGGAGCAAATAGGTTTCTGGAAATTGGTCGCCGACGTCGCCGAGATAGCGGAAACCGACGGGTTTAATGTTTTCGTTAATACGGGCGAGTCGCACGGCCAGGAAGTCCCGCACTTCCACGCGCATATCCTTGCCGGAAGAAAATTGGTTTAATAGGCGAAATCCGGCGCGTCGGAAAGGTCGATGTCGAAGTCTTTCCTCATTTCCAGTATGAAATCGCTGCGCCGCTCTATATATTCGTCGAATATTTCCGGCTGAGCTTCGGCATTCGCCTCGTCCAGCCGCGATATTATAACGCCCGCTTCCCTTTCGAATTTTTCGATTCGAACCGCAAGCCTGTCGTTCTGTCTGCAAACCCTGCCCGCCGGGCATGCTTCGGCGCATTTGCCGACGGCCGTCCTGCCCGATGCTTGCCTGTAAAAGAAATAATTGTCCGGGCAGTCGGCTTCGGATTTCGGTTCGTCGGCGAATGACGGCGCAGCCAGGCAAATAGAGGCTGCGGCGATGATTATCGGAATGATTTTCATGTTTTCTCTCTTGCATTGCATATCACATTGCAAAAGTCGGCGGGACTATGAAAATATCGCTATTATACGACAGCGCCGGTCTTCAATATATAACAAGCGCAATCCCGCCGGTCAGCGGGATATATTTGTCTGCGCCTATCCGAGCGCAATAATAGCGAGAATTTTCATTTCTCGGCATCTTTTCAATGCATTTATATTATATACGAAAGCCGATAGAATTCCAAGCAAAAATTAAAAAATCAGCTATTTTCAAAGGAAACTTGCCGCTTTAGCTCGATTTCGGACACAAATAATAAATTTTGTAAAACACGCTTGACAAATGGAAGAAGTGTCGCTATATTTGTCAATGTCGAGAGGGAAACCTCAAGGCATTCCCTGGGGAACTAGACTCCCTCCTACATTCTCTCTCCTCTAGGCCCCGGGGAACCAAAAGCTTAAAGCGTTCGTTTCTCCTTTCCTTCCTCCTTCTATGAATGCTTTGTATCCCGGCCAAAAGCCGGGAGATTTTTTTCTTGAATTTAAGGCGCCGTCGGGTATTATCCCTCAAAGGAAAACGACATGATAAAAGTCCTCAAAACCCGCGAGCAACTGCGCGAAGAAAAAGAATCCATCGAAGCGCTTGCCGCCGCCTTCCCGAAAAATTTCGTATTGACCAACAAGCTTGACGAACGCGGCGGACCGATAGTAAAAGAATTCGTCCTGAACGGAAACATGCCGATGTCGCCAAAGTTGCGCGAAGCCATCAAAGCGTTCAACGAATATTACGGAAGATAACAATGAAAGTTTTCATAAACCATAAAGTCTGCGACATGTCGCCCGCTTGCGGCGGAATCCGGGTCTGCCCGACCGGCGCGATGTTCTGGGACGCCGCCAACGGACGCATCGGACACGATGCGGAAAAATGTATCGGATGCGGCGCTTGCGAAAAGGAATGCCCGATAGCCCAGGCGATAAGGCTTGCGCGCGACGCCGCGGAAGAAAAGCGAATCGCGCGGGAAATCGCGGACGACCCGCGCCGGGCCGAGGATTTATTCGTGGACAGATACGGCGGCGATTTCGCGCTTACGAAGGACACCGCGTCCGAAGACGCGATGGCGCTTGCCGAAAAGACGCCGGGTTTGGTCGTTATGGAATTGAACAAGGAAGATTTGATTCGCTGTCTGCTGATGTCGGTGCCGCTTGGCGAATTGTTCGGAAGCCGCGACAAATGGACGCATATAAAAGTGATGTCGCCGTCGGACGAATTGCTGGCCGGGCTTGGCGTTTCGGAATTGCCCGCATTGGTGCTTTTCCGGGACGGGAAACAAATCGGAAAAGTCGAAGGCTATTTCGAAAATTGCAAAGGCGAGCGCGATTTATTGGAATCCAAAATCAAAAAGCTCCTGCAATAAGGCCGCTGGCGAAGGCCCAGTGAAGATTGAACCCGCCTAAATCTCCGGTTATATCCAAAACCTCGCCCGCGAAATAAAGCCCGGGGCATAATTTCGATTCGAAAGTCTTCGAAGAAACTTCATCGGTCGAAACGCCGCCGCGCATGACCTCGCTGCTTTCGAACCCGCGCGCTTTGACCGCCGGAACCGCGAAGTCGTTTATATTTTTCGCGAACGCTTCCAGTTCCGCATCCTTATAATCGGCAATCCGCTTGTCTTCGGGGCAAATCCATTTCGCCAGTTTCCCTGGAAGAACCGCGCTTAAAATCGTCGCGGCCTGCTTTTTTCCATCGGTCTTTTTCGCGTTTTTAAGGAACGCGAAGGCGTCCATATTCGGCATGAAATTTATGCGAACGCCCTTTGAAAGGTCCAGCATGGACGCGCGATACGCCGCGGGCCCGCCGATTCCGAAATGCGTGAACAGCAATGAATCTTTTATTCCATTTATTTCAACTGGCAAGGCGAGCCCTGACAATTCCGCGGGAAACGCGTCCGTTTTCAAGGCGACCAAACCGGGCTGCGGCGGCACGATTTTGTGCCCGAACTTTTTCGCGACTTGCATCCCGAAATCCGACACGCCAAGGTTCGGAAAACCAACCCCGCCCGTCGCCACCACCAATGTCGTCCCCGCGAAAGCGGGAACCTCGTCCTTTGTATAAACCAAAAATTCATCGTCCTTCTTTTCAACATCCATAACCTTCGCGTTCAAAACAATGTCCGCGCCGCGAACGTCTGCAAGCATGGCTTTGACGAAAACTTCGGCGCCGTCCTTGCAAAAGAACTGCCCGGGCGCTTTCTCTATATATTTTATCCCGTGTTTGCCAGCCCAGTCCAAAATATCTCCCGGTTTCACGCGGGACAATGCGGATTTTGCGAAGTCGGGATTCTGGCCGAAATATCTTGAAGAATCCGCCGCAAGGTTCGTGAAATTGCAGCGCCCGCCGCCGGACACAGCGACTTTTCGCAGGGGCTTTTCGCCCATGTCCAGAACCAGAACGCTGCGCGCGCGGGCCAGCGCGGCGCGCGCGGCACAAAGCCCCGCCGCCCCTGCCCCTATTATTATTAAATCATAAACCTTCATCAAATAATCTCTTTTTTGGCCCCTTTGGGGCCCGGGGCCCCCATGGCGAGCAAGCGGAGCGAAGCGCAGGCATGGGGAAGACTTTATAGCTTTTGGTCATTGACCGCGAACCCCATCGCCGCCAGCTCGTCGCGAAGCTTATCCGACCTTGCCCAGTCCTTGTCCGCACGCGCCGCCGCGCGAGCGTCAAGCAAAGCCTGGATTTCCGGAGTAATCGCCACAACGGATTTTTTCGCGTTTTCGATTATACGCAAGCCCAGCAGTTCGTCCGCGAACCGGATGGCTTCGAATTTTGTTGCGTCCGATTCGTTCGACTTCAAAAGTTCCTGCACCGCGACCAGAACGTTCGCCGTATCCAGATTGTTCGAAATGATGTTTAATAATTTGTTTTTATATTCATCCGCTTTCGCTTCGCCCGACGGCTTTAACATGGAAATTTTCTTTATTAAATTATTATATCCGTTTTGTGCGGCGTCCAGCGCTTCCCACGAAAATTCCATCTGGCTTTGGTAATGCCCCATCAGAACCAGATAGCGGTAGGCTATCGGCTCAAAGCCTTTCGCCTTCAAGGAATCGACTATCAAAAAATTGCCCTTCGACTTGCTCATTTTTCCGGTCTTGTCGTTAAGGAATTCGAAGTGCATCCAGTAATTCACCCAGGGCGCGCCGACGACAGGCTCGGACTGGGCGATTTCGTTCGTATGGTGAACCTTGATATGGTCGACGCCGCCGGTGTGTATGTCGAAATGCTTGCCCAGGGTTTCCGCGCTCATGACGCTGCATTCGATGTGCCAGCCGGGAAATCCCTTGCCCCACGGGCTGTCCCATTCCATGTCGCGCTTGGCGTCCAATGGCGAAAATTTCCAAAGGGCGAAATCGGCCGGATTTTTTTTGCCCGCGTCGCTGACCCGCGCGCCGCCGCGCAGCTCGTCAAGGTTCTGATGGCCGAGCTTTCCATAATCCGGGAATTTCGAAGTGTCGTAATAAATCCCGTCGCCTTCTATTCTGTATGTATAGCCCAGCTCTTCCAGTTTTTTGACCCATGCGATTTGCTGCATGATGTAGTCGGTCGCGCGCGGCATGAAAGTCGGCGCGAGGATGTTAAGGTCCTTCATGTCCCGCAAGAACGCGGCTGTGTAGAATTCGGCCACGTCCCAGGCGGTCTTGCCTTCGCGGCGGGCGCCCTTTTGCATCTTGTCTTCGCCTGTGTCCTCGTCCGACACAAGGTGCCCTACGTCGGTTATGTTCATGGTGGATTTGACCTCGAATCCGTGCGCGCGGAACATCCGGCGCAGGACGTCGTTGTTGATGTTCGTCCTGTGGTTGCCAAGGTGCGCGTAATGGTAGACGGTCGGCCCGCAGGAATAAATCGATACTTCGCCCGGTTTTATAGGTTCGAACTCTTCGGCTTTGCGGCTCATGGTGTTGTAAAGCTTTATCATCGGAATTCTGTCCTCTTGTTAAACCCGTTCCGCGCGGCTAAGTTTCCCGCATGAGAAGAATTATAATATTTTCGGCGGCTTTTGCAATGGGAATTAGCGCGGCCCGCGCGGACTTCCATTTTCTAAGCGCAGAGCCTGCGCCATTTTTCAAAGGAACCGACAACCAGATGGGAATTTATTTCGGCCAAGGCACGGGCGGCGGCAGCATCCAGCCCGATTTTTGGGACATAACGCCGTTCGGCTGGACGATGTTCCAATACAGCCAGCCCGCGACGTTTTTCAGGCTTCCGGCGCGGCAGAACATACACGTCGGCACGACGATGGGCTGGGGCGACAAGGACGACGAATGCTGGAAGAATTATTCCTGGCCGCAGGCGGGCCTGTCGATGGACGCGGCGGTCATGACATGGAACGATTTTTATTTAGGGGGCGGAATCGGCGCCTTCATGAAATACGAAAGGGACGAAAGGCAGGATTCGCGCTATATGTTCGGATTGAAGATGTTTGTCGGGTATGGAATATCGGAAAGCTGGGCGGCCGAAATATTCACCCAGCATTTTTCGAATGGGAACTTGTCGCCGAACAACGGCTCGTATAATTTCTTCGGCCTTGCGCTGCTTAGGAACTTCTAGATTACAGGAACACGCGCTGCATGCGGTCTTTCAGCGCCTCGCCCTTGACGAAGTCCAGCGGCGCGATTTGCGGATCCAGATAGCAGCCGAAGCGCATTTCCTTTTCCAGCCTTGCGACTGCCCTGGCGCCGGAATACATCATGCGCGATGTCATGGTCGGATTGTCGCCGTCCAGAGCAACTTCCATCTTGGCATACCCCCCCCCATCGCTAAGCATATATCCGCCGTGGCGCATCGTGTCGTAAGGCGCGATGCTGTCCACGACATGGATGTCGGTGTGCTGGGGCTTTTCCTTTCCGCTTTTCGTTATGGTCGCGAAATAGTCGTCGGAAAGAAGCGCGGCTTTCAGCTCGTCTTTTTGGGCGAACCAGTCCGGCAGCTCGATATAAAGGTCGCGCTGATGCTTGCCCGGGACAAGAATTCCCGCCTCGGTCTTGAAGTGGCTGGTTATGGAAACGGCCCTTGGGTCGGTGATTCCGAATTCGACCATTATTCCCTTGGCCTGGGTCGTGTGTCCCATGCTGCGCCCGACGCCGTAGTTGGTGGTCGGCTTGGTGAACGGATTGATGCGGTATGCGATGCTGCGTTCGGTCGAATACAGACCCGGGTCCCATCCGGTCGTGTGAAGGGCGACGCAGCGGTTCTTTTTCGCAATCGCGCTTATCTTCCCGTGGTTGTCGTAGATATTCTCGTGCGCGTCGTAGCAGTCGACGATGGAATATCCGGCGCCTACGTATTTATAGACATAGGTCATGACGACGTCGGAAGGCGCGCAGCAAATGACGACGTCCGGCGATGCTTCCAGATTGCCGACGTCGCTTACGACCGGGGTGTCGAAATAAGTTTCGCCGGACCTGGCGTTGCGGCGGATTATTCCGACCAGCTTCATGTCCATTTCTTCGCCGTTGTCCATGCAGTATTCGCAGTCTTTGATATAGGTTTCATAGACGGCCTCGCCTATGTTTCCAAGGCTGCTTATCGCGAAAGTTGTCATTTCCATTTTAGTTTCCTTTCATTAGTGCGCGAAGTGGCGCGTGTGGGTCTTAACCATGGCAATGCCGCGCTTATCGGCAGCCTTGACGACCTTTGGGTCGTTCATCGAACCGCCCGTCCAAATGACGGCGCTTCCGCCGTATTCGGCGAAGACTTCGACGCAGTCCGGGAACGGGAAGAAGGCGTCGGACGCCATGACAAGCGGCGCTTCCGGCGCCATAAGATGAATCTTGGTGGCAAGCTTGATAAGCTTTCTGGCTACTCCGCCCCTGCTGCCCTGCATCTTCATCATTCTCTTGATTGCGATTTCGAGGGAATCGATGCGGCTCTGCTGGCCGGTTCCGACGCCGACAAGCTGCTGGCCGCGGCCGACGATTATGCCGTTCGACTTGGTCGGCTTGCAGGCGCGCCACGCGAACAGCATGGCTTCCATTTCGTCCGGCGTCGGCCGGCGCTTGGATACGATTTCAAGCTGGTCGTAAAGTTTGGTGTCCCTTTCCTGCGCCAGCATTCCGCCGTCGATGGCTTTGAATATGATGTTGGACGGAATCTCATACGCGGCGGGCTGTTCAACAAGACGAAGATCTTTCTTGGTTTTCAGCACTTGCAATGCGCCGGCGGAATATCCCGGAGCGATTATGCACTCGACGAAATGCTTGTTCACATACACTATTTCCTTTGCGGTTTCGACATCGACCATCTTGTTGAATGACATGATTCCGCCGAACGCGGAAAGCGGGTCGCAGACGAAGGCCTTTTGATACGCTTCCAGCAAAGTGTCGCCGATTGCGGCGCCGCAGGTGTTGTTGTGCTTGGCTATGTTGCACATGGGCCTGTCGCTGGCGAATTCTTCGATGAACTTTTTCGCCGCGTCCAGGTCAAGGTAGTTGTTGTATGACAAAGCCTTTCCGTGCAGCTGTTTGGCGTTTATGGCCAAGCCCTTGCCGCCGTCGATTGCATTGTGGTAAAGCGCGCCCTTCTGATGGGGATTTTCCGCATAGCGGATTTCGGTGTCGACTTTTTTAAGGGGGATGGTTTTCTTGGCCGGGAACTTTTCGGGCTCCATATAGTCGGCGATAAGGCCGTCGTAATAGGAAGTCTCGGCTACGACCTTGGCGGCCAAGGCGCGGCGGAATGAATAGGGGATTTCACCTTTGCCAAGCTGTTCGTTCCTTATGGCTTCCAAAGTTTCATCGTAATCGGCCGGGTCGACGACCGGCAGGCAGTATTCGTGCTTCTTGGCCGCGGCGCGCGCCATAAGCGGACCGCCGATGTCCCAGTTCTTGATGATGGACGGGTCGGCTTTTTCGTTCCCGTCGGCAAGCGCGGACACTTTCGAAAGGGCGTCTTCTGCCGGATAAAAATTGCAGCATACAAGGTCGATTTTGCGCGCTTTGATTTTGTTCAGATATTTCACGTGCTCCGGGTCGTTCGGATTGGCCATGATTCCGAATTCGATTTTCGGATTGATGGTTTTGACCAGGCCGTCCGGGGACTCCGGCACGCCGGTGTATTCGGACACTTCCTTGCACGGGATTTGCGCTTCTTTCAAAACGGCGTATGTTCCGCCGCTGGAAAGTATGTCGTAGCCAAGGCGGTAAAGTTCGCGGGCGAATTCGACTACCCCGGTTTTATCATAAACGCTTATCAGCGCCGTTCCTGCTCTTTTCATTGTTTTTCTCCTTTTATTTTGTGAAATAGTTGTGCATATTGATGAATACCGGCATCCACGTCTCGGCCTTGCCATAGAACAGCTGCCTTTTCAGGACGCCGCGCTCGGGATGGGGCATTGTCGCGTTTGCGCGGCCGTCCGGACTCGCGATGCCGACGATGCCGTCCGGATTCCCGCTGAAATTGCCGGGATATTCCTTTTCCAAGCATTTCATAACGACCTGATAGTCCACGCCTTCGCGCAGATGGTCCAGCTTGAACTTGCCTTCTCCGTTGTTGACATGGATGGGATTCGCGACGCCGGCCAGCGGCCCGAATATGGCGGATGTATTGTCGGGTATAATGACGGAAACACACGACGATTCGAACTTGCCGGAATCGTTCCTTTGCATGGGCGCCGGCGCGCCGCCGCCGAACAAATCCCAAAGCTCCAACATGGCCTGACAGCCGTTGCATACGCCGTAAGCCAGGGTGTCGCCGCGGTTGAAGAAATTGACCAGCGCGTCGTGCGCGGGTCCGTCGAAGCGGAACTTGGCGGCCCAGCCCTTTCCTGCGCCCAGCGCGTCCGCGTTGGAGAATCCGCCCGCGAAGATGATTGCGTTGACGCCCGAGAAATCCTTGGTTCCGTCCATAAGGTCGGTCATGGTTATGTCGAGGACCCTGTCGAATCCGCCCAGTTCCGCGGCGCGCTGCATTTCGATTTCGCCGTTGACACCTTTTTCGCGGATGACCGCGCAAGTCGTTTTTCTGGCCGACGGATTTATGATATTGACCGACTTCATCTTGCGCGCGGCGTCGTTTACGACAAGCGGCTGCTTGAAGATATTCTTTTTGCGTTCGTCCGCGCATTTGTTCTGGAAGGCTTCCAGCCTTGCCGACGGGGCGTGCCAAGCGTCGCGAAGCTCGTCTATGTCCATCTCGATATTCCGGCCGGCCTGCTCTATAACAAGCTTCCTGTCGCGGATGGGATGGGCGATTGGCTCGCACTGGCGGCCGACGCCGTGCCTCCGCATTGTCTCGGCGAAGGCGGGGAAGTCCTTTCGCGCGACCTGCATGACGACGCCGGGATTTTCCGCGAACATCTTCTTGGATATGTCGGCGTCCTGTGTGTATGGTCCTATGGCGATTCCGCCGCTTGTGTTCGCGAAGGTCATTTTAAGCAGCGCGGCGATTAGCCCGCCGGAAGAGATATTGTTCCCGGCAAGTATAAGGCCTTTTTGCAACGCTTCCTGAACCGCGGCGAACGCCTTCTTGAAAAGTTCCATGTCCTGGCCGTCCGGCGCGTCGTTTCCGACGAAGCCGAGCGACTGCGCGAAGGCCGACCCGCCAAGCGCGGCCGGACATCCCGACATGTCCAGATGCACTATGAATGAATCGGTTTCGGTGTCCATGACGGGAAGGACTTTCTTGTCTATTCCTTCCGCGACCGCCCAAGCGGACACGACCGATGTTCCGGGCGACATGACCCTGGTTTTATCCTTCAATGTCTGCGTCATGGAGAGCGAGTCTTTCCCGGTCGGAACCTTGACGCCGAGGGCAAGGCACGTGTCGCGGGTTTCCTGCACGGCGTCGTAAAGGCGCGCGTTCTCGCCCTCGTTCCCGCAAGGCCACATCCAGTTGGCCGACAATATGACGCTTTCCAATCCGTCCCGGACGGGCGTGAAGGCCAGCGGCAGAATAGCGTCGAGAATCGCAAGACGGGTCCCCGCCTTCGAATCTATAAGCGAAGCTATCGGCGCGAATCCCATCGTGCTCGCCGTGCCGGCGTCGGTTTCGTAATCGCACGCCGTTATTCCGTAGTTGCATATCGGCAGCTGCAATTCGCCGACGCATTGCTGTTGCAGAACAAGCCCGCTGACGCAGCGGTCGGCCTTGTTGGTCCACCAGTCGGTGCTTCCGACCGAAACCATCCCCAGCGTCTTGATAAGGTTTTTCTCGAAATCCCGCGAATCGTCGTATTTCACGGGCGCAAAATCGTATTTTATCCTTTTGTCCGTCATAAGTGTCTTGGGCGGATTCTTCAATATGTCCGCCAGCGGCATGTCGACTGCGCGCGTGCCGTCGGCGTTTTCGAACACGAACCTATGGTCGCCGGTTATGCTCCCGACGTCGCGGGCCGGCGCGACTTCGCGCTTCGCGCATTTCATGAAAAGTTCAAGCTGCGACTTGCGCAGAAGAAGGCCGAAGCGCTCTTGCGATTCGTTGGCGAGAATCTGCATGGGCGACAAAGTCGGGTCGCCGATGGGAAGCTTGTAAATGTATATTTTGCCGCCTTTCGCCTCCACCAATTCGACGAAGCAGTTGTAGTGTCCGCCTGCGCCGTGGTCGTGTATCGATACTATCTCTCCGCCCGAAGCCTTGAAGCTGCGGACAGCGCGGTAGCAGCGCGCCTGCATTTCCGGATTATGGCGCTGGACGGACGAGCGGTCTATTTTTTTATCCAGCGTGCCGCCCGCGACCGACGCGGCGGAACCGCCGCCCATGCCGATAAGGAAATTCGGTCCGCCAAGCATTACTATCACCATGCCTTCTTCGACAAGGCTTTCGTCCTTCTGCGCGTCCTTTTCGTCGACGTATCCGGTCCCGCCCGCGAGAAGCACGGGCTTTCCGTATCCGAAATTGATTTGCTTCCCGTTGATGAATTCGGAATAGTTGAAGGTCAGGGCGCGGAAATTCACGTTCGGCTGCCCGTATTCGTTGCAGAAGCGCGCCGCGCCGTTCGTGCCCTCTATCAGGATTTTCGCCGGGGACGAGAACAGCGGCTCCCATTCGCAATCCAAATTGTTGGTCATAATCGCCAGCGTTCCCGACAACGGGTGCGAGCCCGTCCCGACGCATATCCTGTCGCGGATTTCGCCGCCGCTTCCTGTCGCCGCGCCGGGTTCCGGGGACACCGCGGTCGGATGGTTGTGCGTTTCGGCTTTCGCGATGATGTTGGCGTCCGTTTCCTTCTTGACCGCATTGCCAAGGACGTCGTTCACCCATTGCATCATGTGAAAGCCTTTGAATGCCGCGGCGTTGTCTTTATAGGCGTTGGTCACAAGGCCCTTGTATCCGGTGGGGCTGTTCGGGTCCAGGGTCGTTTCCTTTATCATGCTGAACAAGGTGCTGGGCTGTTTCTCGCCGTCGATTTCCCATTCGGCGTTGAAGATTTTATGGCGGCAGTGCTCGGAATTCGCCTGTGCGAAGCAATATACTTCGGCGTCGGTCAGGTCGCGTCCGTATTCTTTCGCCAAGCCTTCCAAATACGCGACTTCGTCCTTCGAAAACGCCAGCCCGTGCGTCTTGCCGAATTTTTCTATGTCTTCGACGGGCTTTTGCAGCTCGGCCTTTCGGTCTGTCGTGAATATTCCCTGGTCCAGCGCGGAATAGACTTCCTGCAACATTATGTCGTATTCGGGATTATCCGAATCCGCAAGGGCGTATTCCTCGAAGCGTCCGATTTTTTCAAGGCCGATTCCCGCCGCGATTTCCGTCGAAGACGACGATTGCGGGGTTTGGCGTTCTTTGATTGTTCCGACGAACGGCTTGTGAAGCTTGACGCTCTTTTCAAGAAGCTCCTTGCCGCCGGTAAGCCATTCCATCCTGCGGACTTCTTCGGAATTGAAATCGTTTTCGATTTCGACCGCGTAGATTTTCCTGTAATCGGTCTGGCTTTGGAAAAAGTGAATGCTTCTTGGCATGGCGCGCTCTCCTTACATTACGATGGTTCTGTTGGCGTTGCTTATCCTGTTGGTTATGATGATTTTGCTTATATTGCTTTCCGCGACCAGGTTCAGCATCGATTCGCATTTGACGGCCATGCCGTCCGTGATGACGCCGGCCGCTTTAAGCGCCGGATAATTTTCTTTGGTTATTTCGGGGATGATTTCCTTGTCCGCGTCCAGAACGCCCGAAACGTCGGACAGCATGTAAAGGACGACTTCGAAGAATCTGCCCAGTTCCCTGGCGACTCCCTCGGCGACATGGTCGGCGTTCGTGTTCCATATTCCGCCGCGGTCTTTGTTCGAAGTCAGGCAGTGTATGACCGGATACAAACTATTTCTAAGAAATTCGGTTATCATGGAAACACACACGCAGCCCGGATATATCTTGCCGACGAATCCGAAGTCCGTTCCGTCCGCAGCTTTCGGCATCTGTTCCGAATTGACCAAGATTCCGGTCTTTTTATGGCCCACATAAGCCACGCGGCCGTCGCAGAATCCGTTAAGGGTGTTCGTTATGTCTTCGTTTATGCCAAGCACGACTTTTTCGACGACTTCCAAAACGGGGGCCGGCGTTATGCGAAGCCCGTCTTTTGTGGGCGGATTGGGAAGCGCGAGCCCGCTGTATTCGGGTTTCTTCAATTCTTCCGTAATGCCTACGCCCGCGCCGTGGCTTAATATCTTGTATCCGGCAAGCGCATGGAAGTCCGCCGCGGTTTCCGCGAAGTCCGCCTTGTTTTCATATTTTTTGCCGCTGATTTTTACGATGCTGAGCGCCGGTTTATTGTCGGTCATGTTTCTTGCCCTTGCAGGTTTTTCTCTCCGAACCCCCGGCTTAATGGGAACATTAGCACCTGCCCGCATTTTTGTCAAACACTATTATTTCCCATTGCAGGACGGAAAAATTCGTTCTAATCTTGCGTGGTCTGGCAAAAAACAAACCTAAAAAGGAAACTATTAAATGATAAAGAACATCTACGAAGTCCTGGCCGAGGCGTGCAAATCGAACGCCGCCAGCACTTTCTTCGTTCGGCCGCAGAAGACCTACGCCGAACTTTTAAGCATGGTGAAAATCCGCGCGGTTAAGCTTGCGAAGAAATTCGATATAAAGAAGGGCGACTGCGTGGCGTTGCTGTCCGGCACGTCGGCGGAATTTCTGGTCTCGTATTTCGCGATATTGTCGCAGGGCGCGCAGGCGCTTATGCTTGATACCGGCCTGTCCAAAACCGAACACGCAAGCATGATGAAAATCGCGGGCTGCAAACTGGCCCTGGCGCAGAAAGGCTATTTCATCGATGGCGGCGAAACCAAGATGATTGATATAGAGGAACCCGACGCGGAAAACGAGGATGACTTCGTCGCCGCCGACGTCGTCCGCGAGGACATAGCGCAGATTTCGTTCACATCCGGCACCACCGGCACGCCGAAAATCGTGCCGCTTACGCACGGCAACCTGGTCGGCCTGGCCGAAGGCGTTTTGCTTTACGGCGCGGTCATCAAGCCGGGCTATATGTTCTACGGCTTCCTGCCGCTGTATCATATATACGGCGTCGTGATAAATATAATCGCGCCGGTCGCGCTGCGCTGTTCGCTGCTGATTCAGCCGGTCTTGAACCCCAAGGAATTCTTGAAGGACTTCGCGGAATACAAGCCGCACGTGATACCGGCGGTGCCGCGCGTATGGGAAGGTTTCTATAAAAAGATAATCTCGGGCGCCAAGGAAAAGAAGAAATACACGATAATGCGCATAGTGCTTGCGGCGCAGGGATTTTTGAAACTGGTCGGCCTTGGCGGATTGGTAAGGAAAGTCAAAGCGCCGGTGCATGAAATCTTCGGCGGCCGCGTGAAGGTCTTGGTTTCCGCCGGCGCGACATTGAAGCCGTCGATACGCAAGTTCTTCGAACGTTTGGGCTTCGTGGTGGGCGACTGCTTCGGCCTGACGGAAACGACCGGCCCCGGAAACTTCAACTTCAAGTTCCAGCTGGAAAACGGAAAGACCCATTGGGCTGGCCCGCTTCCCGGGAACAAAATCAAAATCCACAATCCGGATAAAAATGGTGTGGGCGAGATTTGGATTAAAGGCGTCCTGGTCATGAAAGGCTATCTGAACAATCCGCAGGCGAACGCCGAAAGCTTCGAAAACGGCTGGTTCAAATCCGGCGACTTGGGCGTAATCGACGGCAAAGGCCGCCTGATTGTGAAAGGTCGCAGAAAGCAGATTATCGTCCTGGACAGCGGCAAGAACGTCTATCCGGACGAGCTTGAAGACCTGTATCTGCAAAACGACGACATCCTTGCGGCCGCGGTGTTGGAGCGCACGATTAAAGGCAAAGTCGTGGCCTACGGCGTGTTCCAAGTCGCGCCCGGCACGACGCTTGCGAAGGTAAGCCTGCTGATTAAGGCGTCGAACCTGATGATTGCGCCGTATAAATGGGTGAAACATTTCGCGATTACGGAAGACGAGCTTCCGCAAACCTCGGCGAAAAAGATAAAGCATTTCGAAATAAAGAAGATGCTGGACGCCGGCGCCTTCCCCGTCCGCGAGGAATAACAAAAAACTCCCCCGAAACCGGGGGAGTTTTTTTACCTTTCGAACGTCGCCGTTATCTGGGTCGCATGTATGGCGTGCGATTTGATGACATCGTGAATCTCTGCGGGCGTATCCGCCTCGTCCAGATGAAGTCTGTCCACATTCAGGGCGTATAAAGTGAAAACATAAAAATGCTTGCCGCTGCCCGCGGGCGGACAGACGCCGTAATATCCGGGCATGCCTGAATCGCCGGCGACTTCGCGTATCGGCGGAAGAAAATTCTCGCCCATGCTGAAACCTTGAACGCTTTCGGGTATGTCGACGATTATCCAGTGATAGAATCCGTCCGCGCTGGCTGCCCTCGGGTCGTGCATGACAAGCGCCATGCTGCGCGTGCCGTCGGGCGCGTCGCCCCAGAAAAGGTCGGGCGAAATATTCGCGCCGTCGCATTCGTATGCGGCCTGGTCGGCCGCCATGCGCTCGCCCTCGTGGATGGTGTTGCTGCCAAGCTCCCAAGCGCGCGCCGGAAGAACCGCGAATGCGAACGAGAATAAAAATATTAGTTTGATTATTTTTCCCATACGATGATTATGCCGTTTCGCGCGCCGCCATGCACTAAGACTATCTTCCTGATGCGCGGACGTTTCGGTTCGCGCAAAATCCCGGTATGAAAAAGATTATGGCTTCTTTATTTTGTTTCGCGTTCGCGGCGCCGGCGTGCGCCTTCTACGAATACCCGTTCGTGGACGCCTGCGGGCCCGAGATAGAGGAATATTGCGCGGGCGTCGACGCGCTGGGCGATTGCATGGTCGGGAATTGGAATTATCTTGGGCTTGATTGCGGCGACGCGGTCCTGCTTTGGTCGGGCGTTCCGCGCGACCGCTGGATGGATATAGGCGTGGACGAGCGTCGCAGCCTGGCGCGCGAGCATACGGGCGCGCCCGCGATTCACGACTTCACGAATTACGAGGGGGAAAGTTTCCGTAGCGACAGCTTCCGCGGCAGCGCCATGCACGGCGGCGAATTTCATGGCGGCGGAAATATGCACTTCCGCCGCTAGCGGTCCTTATCGCACAAGACCTTTGGTTTCGGCGATGCCGAGCGCGATGTTCATGTTCTGAATGGCCGCGCCCGAAGCGCCCTTGCCCAGATTGTCGAACACGGCGCAAACCAGCGCCTGGTCTTGGCGCCCGAAGACGGAGATTTCCAGATTATTGGTTCCGTTGCATCTTTGCGCGTCGAGTCTTCCGGCATTAAGGAAGTCTTCTCCGCCCAGCGGCATGACCTTGACGAAGGTCTTTCCGGCATAATGGTCGGACAGCGCCTCGTGGATTTCCTTCGCGCCATAGAAAAGGATGTCTTTGCAGTCAATCGCGACCATCGTGTTCATCCCCTGCGCGATTTTACCAAGAACCGGAACGAATATCGGCGAACTTTTCAGCCTGCACATCGCCTTCATTTCCGGCAGGTGCTTGTGGTTCAGCGGGTTCGCAAGTCCATAAGGCATGGGGCTGTCGAGCTTTCCCGCCTCGTCGGACTCGTATTCCTTAATCATGTTTTTCCCGCCGCCGGAATATCCCGTTATGGAAAAGCACGTGAATGTGTTTTCTTCGGAAACCACGTTGCCCACGATAAGCGGATAAACGACGCTTATGAAACCGGTCGCATGGCAGCCCGGGTTCGCGATGCTATTCGAATTCGCGATGGCCTCGCGCTGTTCGTCGCAAAGTTCTGGAAAGCCGTAGACCCAGTCCGGGTTTGTGCGGTGCGCCGTGCTGGCGTCGATGATTATGGTGTCGGGATTTTCGACCAGCGCGACCGATTCCATCGCGGCCTTGTCGTCAAGGCAAAGGAACACGACGTCTGCGTCGTTCATGTATTTTTTCTTTTCGGCCGGGTCTTTGCGAAGCTCGTCCGGTATGGTCATGACGCTGACATCGTCGCGCGCGGCCATCCTTTCGTCTATTTTAAGCCCGGTGGTTCCGTTGCGTCCGTCTATGAAAACTTTTATCATTATTTGCTCCTGTTCAATTCGTTTATTATAAGTGGTTTGAAGCGCGCCATGACCACGTCGGCGTAATCGACGAAGCCCGCCTTTCCGCTTTCTTCGATATATTTCACCGCGTCCAAAGCGCCGTTGGCGAAACCGCTGCGGTTCCCGGCGACTTCGGAAATGGTTATGGTGTCGTTCTTGACGCTTCCGTCGCGCGCGTCGTCGGTGTATCTGATTTCATGCTCGCCTACGATTCCGGCAAGGCGGGACACGGCCATCATGATTTGGTTCGGGGCCAGCGCGCCTGCAAGCTCGGTCAGCAGTTCGGTCTTTCCGAAATACCCGGCGGATATTATGTCCTTGGCCATGGTGGTTCCGGTGCCGGACGGGTCTTTTTTCATCGGGTGGTGGCGTTCGACTATCGACACGTCGAAGTTCGGAATATCGTTCAACATGGATGCAAGCACGCGGTTCATAATCATGAAGACATGGACCTTGGTCGAAAAGTTCGAGCCGTGAACCGCGGTGATTCCGGCGTCTTCCACCATCTTGCGCGCGGCGTCGAGGTCGTTGCGCCATTCGCCGGTGGTGCCGATTACGAAGTTCATTCCGTATTTGCAATATTGCTTGATGTTGTCCAAGGCGGACTTGGGCTCTGTGAAATCGACGGCGGTCATCCCGCCCAAATCGTATTTGTAAGTTGAAAGGAATTTTCCCAATTCGCGGAAATTGAAAGGCGAGGCGTCTGCGACCGGGTCTACTGCGAATCTGACTTTGACGTTTCTGGAATTTGCGGCATTGTGGATTTCTTTGCCCATCTTGCCGTATCCGACAATTATTATATCGCCCATAGAGCGGTCCTTTTGGTTTGCTCTCTCCGGCATCCCCATTCGAACAAAGCCTAGCATTAAAACGGGATAATGCAAGCCCTTTTATTAAAGCGATTTTTGCTCGTGTTCGGCCTTTATCTTGTCGATATAGTGCTGCAAGACTTCCTCGGCCTCGCCGCGGAACCTTTGAAGAAAGCTTTCCATCTCGCACTTCTCGTATTCTTTATTGTAAATATATCCGGCGTTTTTATAGAACGGGCAAAGGGTGTAGTCCGCGTTTTGCAAGGCCGGACAAGTCGTCTTCACTTTAAGCGGTTTCCGCCCATGGTTCGGAAAGTCGCAATGTATTGCGGCGGCTTCGGACGAATGCGTGCGTTTATACTTCACATACACGCGCTTCATCTTCCAGCTTACCTGCTTGTAGCGGAACTCTCCTTCCAAATCGTAATGTTCTTCGTCGCTTTCCTTATCGAGCCAAATTCGCATATAGCGGTTGCGGCCTATGGTCACCAGGTCGTTGAATGTTTTCTCGGTGGTATAGCTTAGCGATTTTTTCAAATCCATGAACATGCGGACGGCGGGGCAGATTTTCTTGCCCAGCTCGTTCTTCGCGTTTCGCTTGGCGCGGCTCTTGTCGATGGATTCGCGCATGGATGGGGTGACGCTTGTCTTGTCGCCGTAAATGTTCTCATACTTGCCGCTTCGCCTGTTCGTCTCCCTGCGTTCGAGGTTGTAGACGCGGCGCTTTTCGCGACGGATATGCGCGCGCATTTTCGCCGCCTTGCGCGTCAGCTCGCCAAGCAGCTTCATGTCGACATCGACGCAGCGCGCGGCCTTCTCGCTTTTTATGACGTCGAGGTTGAGCTTCGAAAGTTTTTTGGGCGTTATGTGGAAATCCGCCATAAGCCGGATGTATTTGAATGCGGCGGGCGATATATAAGCCCTGCCCCGCATGATTGATTCCAACTGCGCCGCCGAAAACAGGCCGCCCGTCTTTTTCATGAAAGATTCCAAGGAATCGCATTTCAAGGAAATATAAAGTTCCGTGAAAACCTCGGCCAAACTGCTTATGCGCGTCTTTGACGGCCCGTAGGATATTTTCAAATTGTCGGCCAGCATATACTGGCTGAGCATTTTTCTGTCCGCGTCGACATTGTCGCGGAATTCCTCGAACGAGCTGGACGGCGGAATGTATTTGCCGGGCTTCGCCCCCGGCCCTCGCAAAGTAAGACCCAGTTCCTTCAAAACTTCGTTAAGGCCGTGGACATCGTCTTCTTCGAATCCCTTTTCGAGCATAAGCTTCTTAATCGCCGCAAGAATTTCATCCGGCGTCGATAAAACGCTCCGCGCGTCCATCTCGAATTCCAAGCCGGCCATTGTGAATTTGTTTCCGTCGGATACTTTTTCCACCTTGTCCAGAACGGGCACTTCTATCGTCTTCATGGGCAGTTGCAGCATGCAGCACACTTGTATGTCGTCGTCCTTGTAATAGATTAGGCCGCCCAGAAAGCCGTTGTCGCCCTCTCCGGCTTGCAGCCAGAATTTGGATATATCCAACTTCCAAAAGTGCGTTATGACGTTGAAATTCTTTTTGGAAATCCATGGCTTCGCGGCATCCTTGTCGAATATGCTGCCGTTCCGCGGAATTATCCCGTCGAAACTTGGATAATCTATCTTGATTATGTCGTCCGGGTCGGGAACGAAGCGCCCTATAAGCTCGTTGCTGCGATAAATGTATTTCTTTTGCGGCAATATGCGAATTGGCTCGGACAACTCATCCTCGCCTTCGGGGATTTCCTCGCGCTTTCTTATAAGAATATATCTGTCGGACGCCTCGTAATACCTGTATCCGCGGTCGTCGTAAATATTTATGAAGCAGAGGCCTGGCAGCTCTTTTTCCCGGGCCAAGGAACTGGTCGCATGGAAACATTCCGAGAAAATACGATTGCTGAGCGATACGGCCACGCCGGTTTCCTTTGTGTTCCACATCTCTCAGCCGGGATTATAGCGTGCGGAACGGAAAAATCAATATGTTATTTCAGATTGCTTAGGACGAATTTCCAATTGACAATATGGTCCAGGAAAGCGTCGCAGAAATCCCCGCGGCGGTTTTGGTAGTCAAGATAATAGGCGTGCTCCCAAACGTCCAGCGCCAGCAGCGGCTTCCTGCCGCGCGTCATCGGCGTGTCGGCGTTTGCGGTCGTCATGATTTCAAGCGCGCCCCTGTTGTCCGCAAGCCAAACCCAGCCGCTTCCGAAAACGGATAAAGCGGCGGCCTTGAATTCGGATTTGAAATCTTTGAATGCGGAGGAAATTTCCGCGGGAATCTTTTCATCCGAATTCGACAGCCCGGCGAAAAAGAAAACATGGTTGAAAATCTGCGCGGCGTTGTTGAAAACCTTTCCGTCGGATTCCTTTATGATTTGGCCAAGCGGCGCGTTCTCGAATTGCGTGCTTTTTATAAGCGCGTTAAGGTTGTCGATATAACCGCCCAGGTGCTTGTCGTAATGGAAGCCGATGGTGCGTTCGGAAATATAAGGTTCCAAGGAACCGCGCGCGAACGGCAGCGGAAATTGATTGAGCGAAAACATGGCGTCCCCCTTTGCCCGATAAATTTTATCAAAAATTTATCGGAAACAAATAGGAACTATTTCTTTTTGGCGGGCGCCTGTATGGCTTCATACCACTTGATATTCTTTGTCGCATACATCGCCGCCGCAAGACCGATGAAGAGTCCGATTGCGCCGAATATCAAAGCCATGTCTTGCAGCAACAGAAGAATATAAAGGTATCCGTACAATGCCGCGAAAGCGCCGAATACGATTCCCGCGCTCCGCCTGTCCAGGTTCTTGACCACTGCGGTCTTTATATACGCGGTTATCAGCCCGGTTGTGGCAAGCGCGGCTATTATATAAGCCAACGAAAACGCCATGAATTCGGACAGCGACACAAGCAGGATATAGAATATCGCCATCGCGAAACCGACAAGCAGATACTGGAATGGGTGTATCGGCCGCCCGCTCGCGATTTCGAAAATGAAGCACGCAAGGAACGTCAGTATGATGAACAGGATTCCGTATTTAAGCGCCCGCTCCGCGCTGCGGTAATTGTCGACCGGCACCAAGAACGCGCTGGTTATTATGACACCGGAAAGGTCGGCCTTGCTTAAATCGGTCGTCGGAATTCCGGACGCAAGGTTGCCGATGTCCCACCGCGCGGAAAATCCGGCGCCGTCGACGTTCTTTTCGTCGGGCAGAAAGCTTCCATAAAAACTCGGGTTCGTCCAGTCGGATTTGACGGCGATGGTGTGCTTGCCCGCAATCGGCGCGAAGCTTATGCTGCGGCTCCCCTTGATATTGAAGCTGATTTCAAAATCCGCGCTTGCGGCTTTCGCATTGACCGCGGTGCTAAGGGCTTTCAGGTCCGCGCTTATTTCGCGGTTGCGATAAAAGCCTTTGCTGGAATTCATGTCCCAGCTTCCGCTGTCCAAATCCCTTTGGGTCGGCACGCCGGCCGACAGCGTCTTGCCGTTTGTCATCGGTTCGAATTCGTGCGCCTTGCCGTTCCATTTAAGAACGGGCGATTCCACGCCCATGCCTTTAAGGTCGTTCAGTTCCAGCGTGATGAAGGCGCCGGACACGCTAAGGTTTTCCTTTCCTTTTATCGCGCCCGCTATGTCGAACTTGCCCTTGATGGAAATGTCGGCGGTATAAACCGGCACCCTGAAAATTCCGATATAGCGCGTCTGGGTTTTTATGTCTGCGGCGCTTAGCGCTTCTTTCGGCGCGACTTTAAGCCAGCGGGTTTCATAGGAAACGGCCTTCGTCCTGTCGTCGGTTATCTGAACCTTATAAGGGATGTTAAGGACCGGCGCGGCGACAAGCAGCGGCCCGCCCCATGCGTTGGTGATTTTTTTGGCGGCCTCGTCGCGGTAGTTCAGGCGCCCGTCGATTACGCCGGAAACGAACAAAAGCGGAATCAGCATAATAAGCGCCAAAGCCCCGATTGCGAGGGCTTTAAGCGTTATCCTCGTGTTTATCTTGCCGTTCATTTTGCGCTCCTTTTTTGTTTACGTTAACCTGTATTTCGCCGAAAGCCTGTCGACGATATTGCAAACGCGGTAGCCGCCCGGAATTTTCTGCGCCAGATAATGAAGCGTCGCCTTGGGCAGCGCCGGGTCGGTCGTCGAATACAGCTGCGGTTCTATCGTGAATTGCATTCCGTCGATAAATTCGAAAGGCGGAACGCCGCCGTTTATGAATTTCCGCGCGCGGCTGAGTTCGGATTTTTGTTCGGCGGATAAAGCGTCCGTATGGATTTTTCCAAGCGAAGGAAAAGTATGCCCGATATTGTTGTTCAAAGGGTCGCTGACGCTGTCGATATTGTTGGCCAGATTGTGTTCCTTGAAAACGCGGCGGGACAAGTCCCATAGTTCGAAGGAATTCGAAACTTCCGGCAGGCGCCCGATAAGCGCGGCGGTGGCGCGGTGGGCGTTTATGAAATGCGCTCGGATGCGCTCGTCCGCCCCGAAATAAAGGCAGACGGAAATATCGCCGATGGTTCCGGTTTCTTTGTGCACGGGCGAGCAATAGGCATACATAAGCCCGTCCTCGAAATCGATTTTGTTTTCGTTCGACGGCCAGAACGACTCGGAACGAAGGCTCTTGAAGCTAATCCTTTCCTTCCCGAAAAGAACGGCGCACCCGAAGGGCGGCGGCGAATACCATCCGTCATTTATGATGGTTTCCTTGTCCGAAAGATTTTTTTGAAGGATGTCGCGGAATTCGACTTCGGTCGTGGGCTTCCATTCCGCGGCGGCAAGGGTCCCGGCAATCGCGCTGAAAGCCGCCGCCCGCGCGGGATTGAATTTCGTGTCGAATGTAAGGGTCGCCTTCGTCATTTTTCCCCGCTCAGTCATTTCGCGGCGTATTGCATGACAAGAAGCCTAGGCCGCATTAAGAAAAAAGTCAATATTTTTATCTTTTTCTTCCAAGTAGCCGGGCTTTAAGCGCGGCGTCCACTATCGGCGTGTCGTATTGCCCGGTCATGCAGGCGTCGCAGGTGAACCTGTCCCCAAGGCGTCCGCTTGCGTTAAGGAATCCGCGGTAAAGTCCGTCGACGGAAACGAACTGGACCGAGTCTGCGTTGAAAAATGCGGCCATCTCCGCCGGGGTGTGCGAATGGCTAATCAGTTCTTCGTAAGTCTGCATGTCGACGCCGTAAAAACATGGATGAGAAAGCGCGGGGCTGGCGGATACGACGTGTATTTCCTTCGCGTCCGCTTCGCGAAGCAGCCTGACGATGCTCTTCATGGTGGTGCCGCGAACTATGCTGTCGTCGACCAGCGCGATGCGCTTGCCTGATATATAGTTGCGGTCGACGGAAAGTTTAAGGGCGGTTTTAAGACAGCGGGCCTCTTGCGTCGGCGCGATGAAAGTCCGTCCTTGAATATAGTGCCCGCGGACGATTCCCATTTCATAAGGAACGTTCATCTGCGCGGCCATTCCCAAAGCCGCATGCACGCCTGAATCGGGAACCGGAACGATTATGTCGGCTTCGCGTTCGAATTCTTTCGCAAGCTCGCGCCCGACGGCCTTGCGGAATTCCGCGGCGTGAACGCCGCGGATTTTAGAGTTCGAGCGCATAAAATAAACATACTCGAAAATGCAGAATCTTTCCGGCGCGGTTTCGGGAAGGGAATAAGATAAGGGCTCGCGCCCGGAAACGCCGGTTTCGACTATGACGATTTCACCGGGGTCAAGGTCGCGGACATACTCGGCGCCGGCCATGTCCAAAGCGGCGGTCTCGGACGCGAAAGCGAACCCGCCGTCCTTTCTTCCCATGACAAGCGGGCGCATGCCGCGCGGGTCGCGAACCGCGGCGATTTTTCCGTCGGTCATGACAAGGAACGAAAAGGCGCCGACCAGGCGCGAGAATGCTTTTATAAGCCGCGCGGGAAAATCCTTTTCGCCGTTAAGCGACGCGATAAGGTTAAGCGCGACCTCTGAATCGGAATTGGACACGAAAGGCATCCCGCCCGCAAGCAGCTCTTCTTTCAATGTCTGCGCATTTGTCAGATTGCCGTTGTGGGCCAGGGCGATTTTCCCGATGTCGGTGTTCAACGTGAAAGGCTGGATATTCTCGGCGCCCGGCCCGCCCGCGGTGGAATACCGCACATGGCCGATTGCGGCGCGGCCGGCGGGCATGCTGTCGGGCCGGCCCAAATCGAAATTGTTAAGCACCGCGCCCTCGCCGCGGCGAATGTGGAATTTTTCGGGACCCTGAACGATTATGCCTGCGGATTCTTGGCCGCGGTGTTGAAGCGCATAAAGCCCGATGGCCGTCGCGAAACAGGCGTTCTTCGCATTCGATACGCCCATAATCCCGCATTCTTCTTTAAGTTTGGAAATTTGTGGAAGACGATTCGACATTTGCGCAAACCTTTTTGTCCGTCTCTCCTGAGAGGACAATCGCAGAATGCGCGAAAAAAATCAAGGGGAAAATCACTTCGATTTGTTCGCAATCCGGCGGACAGCGAAGAACAACGGAACCATGGATAGCAGAGCCGTAAAAATCAATACGTTGAAAAATGTTTCAAGTCCGCATTGCGCGTCGTTGCAATAAGGGTCGGAGAACAAGCTGAATATATGTTCCGCGGTTTCTGGGAAAAACGCGAAGAAAGCATAAAACAGGAAACCGACCAATGCTACGGAAAGAATCGGTATCGACAAAACTGCAATGGGCAATAACGCGAAAAAAGCTGTTTTTCGATATTTCTTTTTCATGTCGATGCTCTTTTATCTCTGGGCTGCCGTGCGTAAATCGGTTATCATTTTACATAATTTGCAAACATTATCGGCGGCGTCTTGCGTGTTTTTAGATATGTCATCCATCAGTTTTTCAAGAGTTTCATTATAACTATTTTCCAGGCAATTTGGAGATACAAAAATCTCAACCATTCCTTGCCATACTCCTCCGGCTTTGTTAATGGCTACGGATTCTCTGTCGTTATGGAGCACCAATTCCTTAATCATAGCAAAAAATAAACAACTTTCCGACTTGCCGGATAAAGAATTCGCTTGAAAGAACATATCTCTGAATTTCGAACATCCGTAAGATATGTTTCTGCGATATCGTTGATGGCTTGTTCCAAGGTCGCCGTTTAATTCGGTTATGTTTTTTTCAAACGCTTCTTTTTCGCCTTCGGGTGTTATTCCAAGGTATCTGCTCTTTAAGTAATCATTCATGGCTAATTCCTTATAATTCTGGATTTTTTATCATATTATGCCATACAAAACGTTTGTCAACGTGTAATTTAGCCATCTATCATCAGGCTATCGACTTTCGGGCATTATTATATATTCGCCTGAAAACCACCGCCCCGATTTGCTTCGCCAATCGCGCCGGAGCGTAAGCGAAGGCGGATGGCGGTGCAGGATTCCTGAGTATATGGCGGCATATAAGAATGCCCAAATCTACCGAATAATAAGATGGATTTCTCGTTTTTCCCGGGCTATAATGTAGTATATTCAGAGGGCGCAAAAAATGGTATTGAAAAACAAATTAAACATCGCGAATCAGGTCGAACTTAACAAGACAGAAGAGAAAATCAGCAAGCAGCAGGCAAGGATTTTCTTCGATAGCGGAAAAATCGACAAGGTGAAGGTCGGCACCTTCATCGGCTTGTGCCAAATACACAAGTTCCTATTCGGCGGGATTTACGACTTTGCCGGGAAAATACGCGACGTGAACATCGCCAAAAGCAGCTTCCGTTTCGCTCCACTCATGCACCTGCCGCAATCTTTGAAGCACATCGACAAAATGCCGCAAAAGACCTTCGACGAGATTGTCGACAAGTATGTCGAGATGAATATCGCCCACCCCTTCCGCGAAGGCAACGGCCGCGCGACGCGTATATGGCTGGACTTGATATTGAAGAAAGAGTTGAAGAAGGTCGTCAACTGGAACAAAATAGACAAGGCGGCCTATCTTTCCGCGATGGAGCGCAGTCCCGTGAATAGCGCCGAGATAAAGCACCTGCTAAAAGGCGCTTTGACTGGCAGGACAAACGAGCGCGAGCTGTTCATGAAAGGCATAGACGTCAGCTATTATTACGAAGGATATGACGAATTCAAAACTAAGGAACTATAAAATGAGTTTTGTGATTAGTGCGTGGATTTGCGCGGGCAAAACATTTATCATAGAAAATTATAAAAATGTTACAGAAATCGCAAGCGGGAATTATAAGTATCTGTTAACTGATGAACAGAAAAGTATGCCACCAGAATCCTTGAAATCCACTCAAAGAGAAATAAATCCGTATTGGCCGAACAATTATGTCGACGCGGTTATCGAAGCCATGAAAAAATACGAAGTTGTTTTGGTAGCTCCGGGCAAAATTATTTATGACTTGCTTAGGGAAAGAGGTGTGGATTGCATTTTGGCCGTTCCAAATATATATAGCAAAGAAGAATATAAACGAAGGGCAAAGCAAAGGGGAAACAATGACGCGTTCCTGCAAAGGATAGAGGAAAATCTTGAAAAAGATGCAAAAGAAATGTTGGCCGAACCTAATAAAAAGATTATCCTTAAACAATATGAATTTCTTGAAGACGCCTTGCTAAGGGAGGGTATCCTGAAAGAACCTTCCAACTGACGCCCTGTTGACTATCAACTTTGGGGCTAGATATAGGTTTGCCTAAAAACCGCCGCCCCGATTTGTTTCGCCAATCGCGCCGGAGCGTAAGCGAAGGCGGATGGCGGACGGGGTGGGATTTGAGCACGAGCGAACAAGCACCCAATGAGCCGCGTTGTTAGTGGCGAATTGTTGGTGCGCCTCGCGAGGGAACGAAGGATGACGCACGGAAACATTCTGGCGGACGGGGTGGGATTTGAACCCACGATACCCTTGCGAGTATGCCGCATTTCGAGTGCGGTACAATCAACCGCTCTGCCACCCGTCCGTCGCCGGACACTATATCAGACTAATTTGGTTTTTCAAGGGTTTTATCGAATCCTAAGGATTGCGCCGGCCAGCGGCTCTATCCATTCGGTCCGCGGATGAAGCAGGTCTTTATTGGCCATCTCGCGGATTTCGGGAAGCGACACATACTTCGAAGCCTGGACTTCCTTGTCGGGATATTTTATGTCCAGCGCGGTCGGGTCGACATAGAAGACATAGCCGTGGTAATACTGGTTCTCGAGGTTGTTTCCCGAAATGACTTCCTGCTTGATGAAGGATTTGAAGTGCTGGAAGTCGCGCATCTGGATGTCTTCCGGAAGCCGCGCGTCGAGCTCTTCCGCAAGCTCGCGGTAAATTCCGTTGCTTGGCAGAATATCCTGGGCCAGCACGTGCGCGGCGACCGATATGTCCCACTTGTTCGGATGCTTGCCTTTGTCCTTCGCCCTTTGCTGCATAAGCACGGTTCTGGTCGTGATTTCCTGCCCGTTCATATTGACGCTCTTGGCGTTTTTCAGCAGCGCGACGAGCGCGATGATAACGGCGTCATGGTAAAGCCCTTCGAAATGGACGAACCCGCGCGGGGCGATGAAGCCGGTGTCTATTCCGCTTGGGGTCAGAACGCGGAGCATATCGTTGTTGGAATCGGATTTATCCTTCGGGTCTGTGCCGGTAGTATCGGCCCAGCGGCCGAGCGCATAGGCATAGTTGTGATAGGAATCGAAAATGGTGTAGTCCGGATTCGAAAGTATTTCTTCTGGATTTTCGGGCCTTGGCTTTAATTTCGGACTTATGATGTTCGCAGGCATTTCGCCCTCCTTTTTTATAAGTTAAGGCAAATATAATACCTACTATCTATTTTGTCAAGTATCTTATAGACAATTAATAACTCCAAAAAATCCTTAGCGGGAACGCATTTTTGAGGATAGAACGTCGAGAAGCCAGCAAAACCACCCGGCGTCTGGCCTTAAAGGCTGCCGCGACGGGTGGTTTTGCGAAGCTAATCGGCGTTATAGACCAAAAATGAAAATTCCCGCTTGGATTTTTTGTCCTTACTTCGGGCTGATGAAGCCGTCGACTTGAAGGCGCCAAAGATTCGCATATATGCCATTCTTCTTTTTGAGAAGCTCGGCATGCGTGCCCTCTTCCACGATTCTGCCTTTATCAAGAACGATGATGCGATTCATCTGGCGCAAAGTCGACAACCTGTGCGCGACGACCAGCGCGGTCTTTCCGTCCAGGAACTTCTTCATCGAATTCTGAATTATCGTTTCGGTTTTGGAGTCCAGCGCCGAAGTCGCCTCGTCCATGACGACGATGGGCGCGTTCTTGCAAATGGTGCGCGAAATCGCGACGCGCTGCCTCTGCCCGCCCGAAAGTTTTATCCCGCGGTCGCCGACTGGCGTGTCATACCCCTGCTCCATCTTCATGATGAAATCGTGCGCGCAGGCGGATTTCGCGGCCTTCACTATGTCGGTCTTCTTCGCGCCGATGGAACCATAGGAAATATTTTCGGCAAGCGTCCGGTTGAACAAAACGCTTTCCTGCGGCACGAAGGAGATGTTTCCGCGCAAGGAATCCTGGGTTACATTGCGAATATCCTTTCCGTCGATGCAGATTTTGCCGCCGCTTATGTCATACAGGCGCATAAGCAGATAAAGCAGCGTGCTTTTGCCGCCGCCGGAAAGGCCGACGATTCCGACCTTTTCGCCGGGCGCTATGCTAAGGTTCAGATGGTTGAACAGATTCGGCCCGTCGTCGCTGTATTTGAACGAAACATCCCTGAAATCGATTTGACCTTTTTTAAGGCTTAGACATTTCGCGTCGCACGCGTCCTTTATCATAATGGGCTGGGCTATGCTTTTATAGGCCTGCGTTACGTCGGCCAAGTCGCCCGCGATGTCGGGCAGCTTCCAGGTCGTGCGCCGCACAAGGCCCATCATCGTTCCGAACGACATGAAAGCGAACGCGATATCGCCCAGCTTCAAATCGCCGGTTGTGTAAAGCCAAACCAGCATGACCGAAAGGCCGATTAAACACATGTTCTCGAACGTGAAGGGCATTATCCAGAATTTCCGCTCGTAATAGCTTGCGATTTGGCGCGCGTTGTTGTGCGTTCCGCGGACCTTGTTCAGATAGCGCGCCTCGACGTCGCGTCGGCTGAAAAGCTTTATGTTCATGAAGTTCGAAATGCTGTCGACATAGCTTGCCGTAACCTGTGCGCCGATTTTTGAAGCCTTCTTTCCGCTGGTCCAAAGGTTCTTCACGTTAAGCGCGCAATGACCAAGACGCACGCCCGCGCAGACGGCGAACAAAGTCGCGACCATCCAGTGAACCTTGGAAAGCAAGGCGGCGTTTATGGCGATGGCCATCGCGAGCGAAAAAATTTCATTCACATGGTCGATTGCGATTTTCTGATACTTGTTGTATATGTATCCGGCCTGCTCTACCAGAAAGCCCGCGGAATTGTCCTTGAAGAAGGCGATGGTCTGGCGCGACAGGCGGCGGTAAATGACATCTGCGACTTTCGATTTTATGATGGGCGAGTAGTGGCCGCGAAGATAGGACGACACTATGTCCGCCATCAGATAAACCAAATGAAGCGCCGCGATAAGGCCCAGCACCGGCAGCATATGCTGGATAAGCGGCGCGTCGGCGTTGGCGGTTTCGATTCCGTCGACAAGCCAGCGAACCGTCAGCGCCGGAAGAATTCCGCCCAGCACTTCGTTGATGGTGTAAAGAATCATCAGCGCGGATACATAAATCCAGAATCTTTTCGACAGCCACCAGTAGAATCCCAGTATCGTCTTCGGAAACAAATCTAGTTTTTTCATGCGGTTTTCCCATTATTTGGATAATAGGCATTATATCACAAGCCGCGGCTGAATCAAAACGCCCTTTTCATCGCCGGACAAGTTTGGCAACCGGGTCGTATAGGAACAGCATAATAAGGCCGAGCGGCGCCGTTATCATAATCGCCTGCGCGCCTATATGATAATATGCTATGAACAGAACGGCCAGCGGAACCAGGCGCGACCAGAAAACGGCGTCGTTCGAAATCTTCTTGGAATAGAACGCAGCAAGCACCGCCGGACTGGAAATAAACAAAACCGCGATGGTGTAAAGCCCAAGGCTGACGACGCTTGGGAACAGGGCCGCTATGGCTATGCTTGCCGCGCCGAACCCGATGGATGTCAGACGCGCGTAAAAAATGCGGTTGCGCTTTTTGTTCTTTTTGACGAGCTCGCCGAAAATTATAGTCGAGCCTGCGAGAAGAATGCTGTCCGACGTCGACATGACGGCCGCGAAAAGCGCCGCGAATCCTATGCCCGCCAGCGCTTTGGGCAGCAGTGTCTCGATTAGCGAGAAGAACGCCGTGTCGTAATATCCCGACATCGGCATATTCACGACCGCATAAAGCCCAAGAAACGCCACCAGCCCCAAAATCGCGGCGACGATGGGAACGGCGAACAGCACGCTTCGAACCGCGGTCTTTTCGTCCCTTGCCGAAAGAATCTGCTGCCATACATAAGGCGCCGCCAGCTGGGCGAAGCCGCCCGCCGACGCCATCACCAAAAACCAGGCCGTGCCGTTCGCCGCGAAGGGATTGAACGCGTTGACCGGCGCCGACTGCACCAATCCGGCGAAGCTCGGTATGGTCGTCCATGCGATGGCGGCCATCGCGATGAAAATAGAGATTATCACGAAGAACTGGAAAAAGTCGGTCCATACGTTCGTCTTCATCCCGCCCACGCTGGAATATATAAGCGTGGACAAACTGACAAGCGCCAGCGCGGGCAGAAGCGGAATGCCCAAAAGGACGGCAAGAAGGGCGCTGGCCGCCAGCATTTGCAGCGCGTTCAGGGGCAGCAAAAATACCATTTGAAGAACCAGCATCAGCTTTTTGTTCTTCGCGCCGAACCGGACGCCGAAGAAATCCACGATAGAGCGCAGATTGTGCCGGACTCCGAACGCCTTTATCTTTCGCGCGACCAGCGCGACTGATAGAAAGCCCAGCGCGTTCGTCGCCAGCAGCAGCATGCCATACATCAATGTGCCGGTCTTGTAAAACGACGAAATCGTTCCGACAATCGCGCCGCCACCGACCGCGGTCGCCACTATCGATATGGTCAGCAGGAAAAGTCCCGTGGACTTTTCGTTCAAATAATAGCTGTCCAGACTCTGCTTTCTGCCGTTAAGCCAAGCGATGCCGAAAACCACGGCCAAATAAGCGCACAAGGAAACGATAATGATGTTCATGAAGCGGCCTCTCGTTATATCACGAAAGGAATTCAATCATATCCGCGCGCCGTTTTCAAGTCTTATTCTGATATAAGTTAGAAGGCCTGCGCGAATTTTTTAAGCGCCATAAACGCCGACCTTGCGCGCGCGATTTCGCGCTTGTTCATTGTGGCATAGCCTCGGGATTCGCCATACCGGCCGCTTGGCAAATCGACAAGAAGCACGTCGTCGTTTATGCCGACCCATCCGTCGCCGACAACTTCCATAATTTCCGGCGCGTCCGCGCGAATCTTATCAAGGTCGACCCAGGCGGCGTCGACGTTTTTGTTCGCGGAATAAGCGACTACATTCGGATTCTTTCGAAATTTCCGCAGATTCTTGGCGGGAAAAAGGAATATGCGCGACAATTTCACGCCGCGTTGAACCGCGTCGAGATTGTCCTGCTTGAATTGCCGCTCCATCGCGTCGTCGTTCCATTCGTTGTCCATCATGGTCGAAACCGCCCAAATCTTGTCGCCCTTTAAGGCGCCCGAAAAAAACTTGTGAAGCCAAACGTAGAATTTTCCGGTGCCAAGGTCTTCCGAACGCGATTGCTCGTCCATCGCGAGGTATCCGCCATCGGAAACAAGACAAGTTCCGGTCGTGTATTTATGTCGCGTCAGCATGATGAACACGTCGTCCGCGATTTCGTCCGGCTGGCCCAGGCGCTTCAAAGCCGTCGACCGCCTGCCCTTGTCGAAAAGATTGTCGTCGGAAACGACGCCGCTAATCCATCCCGCCATGACGGAGTTTATGCGAACGCCGTAAAGCTCGGAAAATATATTGGAAAAAGTTTTGATAAGGTTTTCCTTCGCCGCCTGGGTCGCGGCATAAGCGCTGGCGCCGAAAGAACCGCGCATCGCCTCGACCGAGTTTTGGATTACTATGCTGGATTGATAGTTCATTTTTTTGACCAGCTCACGCACCAGCAGGTTCATCGCGAAAACATTGCCCTTGAAGGATTTCTCGAACGCGTCGTAGTCGAAGTTAAGAACATCTTCCATGTCGAAGAAAATTTCCAGGAACACGAAGCCGTCCAGATAGCCGGTTATTTGTTCGGTCGCCGCCATTAATGAATCGCGCGAAAAATAATCTACCGGAATAAGACTAATCTCGGGCCGGCGAAGTTCTTCCGGCACAGCAATGCCGTTTTCATAAAGCCCGATGATGGAATATCCGGCGTCCAATAAAATTCGCGAGAGCGCCAAGCCGATGCCGCCGCAAATTCCGGCGACGACGACGCGCTTCTGCTTTTTTTCATAAACGGAATAACGCGCGCGCTTGTCATAGGGTTTCACCGCATCGGACGGAATCTGCCAGGCGTTGCCGTTTCGCGCGGCGCCCGCAATTCGCCCCGCGCGAATAAGCGACACAACGCGCCGCGGTGTTATGCCCCATCTTGAACTTGCCTCTTTCACACCGATAAATTGCATTTCATTACCTCGTCACCCCGGCGAAGGCCGGGGTCCATTGTATATAAATTCGCCGCCCCTGGCGGCTCCTTTTTGCCCATTCGGAACCATTATAGGAATAATACAGCAATATTTCAAGTATTTTCTTACAAAATAACCCAAATTACGAAACATATCATTCCGACAGCAGAATAATACCCTTGACAAAATAAATCCCCGCGCTATATTAGCAGTATAAAAAGGAGTCCAACATGGCAATATTTATCGGCGGCCACACATATAATCCGATGACCGGTTTGGTCTTGAAATATCTTATGGAAAACCCAAAGCTTGATAACAACGACGTCTATCCGTTTATGCCCAAGTGCATGAAATATCGGCTGGGCTATATAGCGCTTGTCGCAAGGGACGGCGACGTCATAAGAAACGCGGACACCAAGCGGCGCCTTGCCGTGATTTGCGACGACGGCGAAGGCATGCTTCCGGAAAACGCGGCGCCGTTCATAAGCAGATTTCCGTTCATGCTGGACTTGCACCTGCGCGCGAACAGCGAAACCGATTTGACGCGATACGCGGGCGCCGAAATCGTTTCTATGGATAAGGAAACTTTGGATTTTCTGAATTCCGAACCTTCGTCGCTGCGACAAAATTATAAATGGAACGATATTGTCGTGAATCATGGATTGCACAGCGTCTGGTTCGGCGATAAAATCACGGACTTCAAATACCATGACGGCGTCGAGAATGAATGCACTTATGAATCGAAGCGCGAAATCGTGGC
>JAIRRC010000011.1 GCA_031256175.1 Rickettsiales bacterium | reverse complement strand
GCGCTGTGCGCTCGTTCTTCCCTGGATTTTCCGCGAACCTTCGGTTCAAATCCGTCGGCCCAATCCAAAAATTAAACGCCCTGCCGGGCGTCGAATTTTTGGTGGAGCCAATCGGATTCGAACCGACGACCTCTTGCATGCCATGCAAGCGCTCTACCAACTGAGCTATGACCCCATGTGGTTGGAACTATACCCGCGCCCCAAAATCTTTTCAACTAAAAAATCCCCGCGCGGCCGGCCGATTACTTCGCCGTCTTCTTGCGGCGGACAAGGCGGCAGTCGACGCCTTCGTTGTTGGCTATGTTAAGGCTGAAATACTGCAAGTCCCCGCTGACGTTCGCGCCCGCGAATATATGCGCATCGCCCGTTACGATGGTGCCGGCCATCTCGCCGTATATATAGACCGAATTCGAATCGATTCGCCCCTGGACCTTGCCCAGTTTTCCGATTATGACAGCGTCGGCGTTTATGCGCCCCTCGAAATCGCCCTGGATATGGACCATATGGTCGGTTACGATGTCGCCGACGAATTCAGCGCCCGCGCCGACTATCGTCGGGCTGGACGGCTCTTTCTTGCCAAGTTTTTCTCCGAACCATTTCAGCATTTTGCTTCCTCTTGTTTAATAGTCTATCCTGCGCCCGTCGATGAAGGTGTAGGGATTGAACGACGCGCCGCGGTAGCGGACTTCGTAATGCAGGTGCGGCGCGGTCGACCGGCCGGAATTTCCGCCCAGGCCGATAACGGTTTTCGCCTCGACATAGTCGCCGACTTTCACGCGGACTTCGGACAAGTGCGCGTAAAGCGTGGTGAAGCCCAGGCCATGGTCGATTTCGACCGCCTTGCCGTAGCCGAACCGGTCGCCCGCCTGGATGACGCGCCCGTGCGAAACGGCGTAAAGCGGCGTCCCGATGGCCCCGGCGAAATCGACGCCGCGATGTATGCTGGGCGCGCCTGTGAACGGGTCGGACCGGTCGCCGAACCTGGACGTTATATATGGATTCTTGACAGGGTTGCCGACCGGAAGCATGGTCATCATGCGTTCCAGGCCTTGCCAAAGCTCGACCTTGGCGGCGACTTCCTTGTATTTGGGCTCGAGGCTTTCCGGGTCGGAAAATTCGATGGGCGCGATGCGGCCGCCCAAGACGGCGGATTCGTGGCCCTTGGCGCGGGCGACGAGAATCGGCTGATTCAAGCCCAAACTTGTGAGCGAACCGCTGATTTTCCGCATATACGCTTCCAGCTCGCCTATTTCGCGGGACGCGAGCGTGTCGATGCGCCCCAACAGCTGGGCCTGGGCGTCGGCGATGGTAATCATGGCGGATTCAAGGTCGGCGTTGCGGCGTTTAAGCTGGCGGTTCTCCTCGTCCGTAAGCTGCTTGGCCACAAGCATTTCGGATAGTTTCGAGGTTTCCGGCGTATAGCTTCCATCCTTTATATATATGCCGTCAAGCTTGGTCTGCAAGAAATCCAGCTGTGCCCAAAGGGTTAGCCTGCGGTTCATGATTTCGTCGGCGACGCTGGCGTTGACCTTTTTCGTGTTCAGAATCTGGTCGTCTATTGCATTCAGCTGCTTGTGGAGCGCGACAAACTTCCTGTGGAATTCGGACAAGTCGCTGAATTGCTGGGTGATTTGGTGGCGCGCCTGTTCCAGTTCCTGGGTGCGCTTTTCAAGGATGGGGCGGTGGTAGACATAGACATAGGTGGACCAAAGCGCCCAAACCAAAAGCGCGGCCTTGAAGGTCGCCTTGGCGAATCGGAAGAAAGTGGACTGGTGGGTGTATGAAACGTCGCCGTGGCTTACGTATGTTTCGGTCCGTTCCGGCCAGATGACGGAAATGACGTGCCAGACCCAGCGGAAGGGTTGAAGCATGGCGTCCCAAATGGAAGAATGTTTTCGCAAACGAATCATAACCCAGATAATAGGACTATTTGTCCGCCCGCGCAAGCATAAAAAACACTAAAAAACGCCGCCCGCCAATTGTTTTGAAATATAACGATTCGTTTCGCCGCTTTTCACGAAGCGGCTTTTTCTTCAACCAACCCCGGCCCATAACAATATAAGGACGAGGTCCCGGGTCTTCGCCCGGGATGACAATAAAGGGGCAAGCCGGGGATGACAATTTTTTGGAGGTTTTTTAGTATTCGGTTTCTTCGAAAACTTCGCCGGGGCCGGCGTTATATGTATAGCCGTCCGTTTCGGCTGGCCGGTCGTATTCGTATTGCTCGTAAGCAGGTGCGGGCTCTTCATATGCGGTTTCGTCATAGACTATCTCTTCCGAATATTCATAGGCCGGTTCCGGCTGATATTCAGGTTCCAGCTCGGGTTCGTATTCAGACTGGGGTTGGTATTCGGCCAGTTCTTCCCGGGTCAGGGGTTCGAGTTCGGATTCGGGTCCTGCGACAACCTCTTGATTAAAGCCGTCAATATAATCAAGCTGTTCATTGTCCAAGAATGCGGGCGCCGTTTCGTCGTATATATTCAGGCTTGCCGGTTCCGGCTCGTTCGCCGGGACTTCGTGGCCGGCCAGTTCGGTCGCGTTCGGGTTGAGGTGCGGCAGAATCCGCGTGTTCAATTTGTCCTGATAGACATAAAGCGTCGCTATCGAAACCACAATCAATACCAACAGAAGCATATAATACCCGCCGCCAGGTTCCGAAGGTTTCCGTCCGCCGGTATCGCCGCTTCGCGCGACTGCCGCCGCTTGGGCGCCGGGCGCCGCGTCGGGCCGGGCCGCGGGCATGGGCTGCCGCGGAACGTAAGCGGATGAGGTCCCCGGTTGCGCGGCAAAGCCGCTTGCCGGGGATGACATTGGATTTTCGGGCACGGGCTGGCCGCTTGACACCGGCGGCGCGAAGCTTGGCATGCTTGCGGGCGGGGTAGCGCTTAGCCGTCCGCTGGACACGCCGCTTGCCGGCACTTCGTCTATCCGCGATTCGGTTTTCGGCGTCGGCGTTTCCACTTCGTCAACGTCCGCCGCCCATTGCATCGGTTTGAATTCTGCCTGCATTTCCCTCTCCTTATAATCCACCTTTTGGAAGGCTTTCGATTTGTCCACTATGTTCGGGTCGTCGTCCAGAAGCGGCGCTATGGCCGGGCTTTCGGATTCATCACCATCATAATCGTATTCGTCGTAATCGTCCGCGTCCGCAAGCGGAGCGGTTTCGGCGCCCAGCCCCCTAAGGCGTTCCAACCGGTCGGCGAATTCCTGGATTTCGCGCCGGGCCGCCGCGATTTTCTTCGCGGTGCGCTTGGCGCGCGTGTCGTTGCGTTCGTCCTTTTCCTGCAAAGCCTCTATCATCGACTGGGTTTTGAGGATTTTTGACGCGGCCGCACGGGAAGGCTGGAAGCCGGCCGCGGTTTTCTGGGCCGCCAGGCGTTCGGTAAGCTGGGCGATTTCCGCCCTGATTTTCGCGGCGGTTTTCTTGGTCGATTCCATCGTTTTCGAGACTTTCTTCAATATGACGCGATTGTCGGCTATCCGTTTCGCGGCGCTTGCGGCCGCGGCGTTCAGGCGGAAGCTTCCGATGTCGCGGATGATTTCGCCGCTTGCGTCGCCGTGAGTCATCATATGGTCCACCGCCGCCTGATAGACAGAAAGGCCCATATAAAGTATATCCAATTTCTGATATTTGTTGTCCTGGCGCGGGCGGACGATTTCCGGGTCGGTATCGAAGTCCTTGCGCAAAATATCGTCCCATTTCCGGTCCGGGTTCGACGCGTCCTGGTCAATGACGACCATCGCGTCGGGAAGGATGTCGTCGCGCGTCATGTCCAGCACGAAGGCCGCATGGTCGTGCGTGTCCAGCCATGCAGAAAAGCTTATCCCGCCCGCCGAAAAATCCTTTTTGAACAACATCCTCTCTTTCTCTCTCCTTTGGCGGCGCTATTTCTTCGCGTCTTTGGGCGAAGGCGGCGTCATCGCGTATGACATTTTGCAATGCTCGAAGCAATAGGGCTTGCCCACGAAAACCTTTTTCCCGCAGAATTTGAAGTCGTCGGAATTCGTATTGCCAAGCGGCCAGCGGCACTGGTCGTAGCCAAGCGCGGCCAGCGCCAGCGCATGGTTCACGCTTCGTTCCTGTATTTTTTCCGATATTTTCTTCGGCATAGCCGGCGTTTTTTGCGGTTTTTGCGGCTCTGGCTTTTTGGCCGGTTTGGACGCCGGTTTGGCCGGGGCTTTCTTGGCGGGCGCCGGTTTCTTTTTCACAGGTTCGGATTTTTTGGGCTTGCCTGCCGAAGCCTTGGCGGAGGCAGGGGTCGGCTTTGCCGGCTTTTTCGCGGTTTTTTTCTCAGTTTCCGGGGTGTTCAGGCCCAATCGGTTCACTTTGCCGACGACCTGGTTTTTCGACATCCCAAGACGGGACCCGATTTCCGACATGGACAGGCCTTTGGAATAAAAGGCCTTCAATTTCAATATGTGCTTGTCCGTCCATGGCATGGCGGTATTTCCTTTGATTTGGTTCGTGAAAATTGTATCATATCGGAAGCAGGCGGGTCAAATGATAAAACAATAATGCCGCGGCATTATTACCTGGATTGTCGGGTGGGGCCCCGACAATGACAATAGGCAAGGGGGTCAAGGGTGTTTTCCGTATTAGGATTTTTAGCGGTCGCGGCCAGCGCGGTATTCGGATTCTTCGCGCCCGGGCTGGCGGACAGGATAATCGCGAATTATCCGGGGACCTGGGCCGACGTGGTTTGCGGCCGGGATTCCGCGGCGGGGCCGCGGAATGACCAAGTATCAAGGGCGTTGTCCGGGGTCGCTGTGGCGGCAGGCGCGGCATTTCTGCTATATCTTACATCCAACATTTTCTTAGTATTTGCGGCATGGCTGTTCGCTTTGGCGGTTTTGACCGACATCAAGGCGCGGCTTATTCCAGACATACTGACTTTTCCGCTTATGCTGGCCGGCGCGGCCGCGGCAGCGGGCGGTTTGCCATGGATGCCCGGTTTTGGCGCGGCTTTGTTCGCGGCCGCCGCCGGTTATGTCATGGCCAGCCTTATGGGCGCTCTATATTACAAGAAGTCAGATGTCGCGATAGGCGGCGGCGACATAAAGCTGATTTCGGCCGGCGGGCTTCTTCTGGGACTTACGGGTTTGTCCGTCGCGCTGGTGGTTGCGGCAGTGGCGGCGTATATATGGATGAGGTCCCGGGTCAAGCCCGGGATGACAAGAAATAAATTTGTGCCGCTGGCGCCGTTTTTCGCGTTCGGGGCGATGGTTTATTTGGCTTTTTTCAAAGTCTTCCTATAGTCGACAAGTTGAAGACAAGAAACCGGCGGCTTAGCTGGCGCAAGCCGGAGACATACAATTTCAGGCCGAACTTTATACGCGGGGTTATATCGGCCTCGGCAAACACGCCCGCCATATAGATGTCCCGGACCGCCCGGTCGAAGTCGCGGCCTATGTCGCCCTTCGCCGGGGTAACCATCATGCTTTGCAGCATCACAAACACGTATCTGCCGAAAAAACGCCTATATTTATCGAATTCTTCCGATTTTTGCCGGGCAGATTCGGCGGCTATATATTTATTCGCAGACAAAATCGCTTTCCGCCAGCCGTTTATGAACTTGTCGTTAAGTCCCGACAGAATAACCGAATTTTTGCTCCGCCTATAAAAAACCACCGGCACGTCCGACACCACCGCTATATGGCCCACCAGCTTCGAATAGGCGCGCAACATGAAATCTACGTCCTCGTTCGGGTAAATGTCGGTCGAAAACCTTAAATCGCCCAGAACCCGGCGGCGGAAAAGCTTGCCCCAGCACACAACAGGGGTCACGCCGAAGTCCACCATTCTTATGAATTTCCTCATATCGTCCGAGCTTGTCATTCCGTGCCCGCCAATCGACCCAAGCGCGACAGAAATGTTCCAATCGAAGTCGTCGTTAACGTAGCTGTATCGCCCAACCACAAGGTCCGCATGGTTCGCCGTCGCCGCGCCGAGCAAACTTTCCGCAGAATTCGTGAAAAGGCAGTCGTCGCTGTCCAGGAACATCACAAATTCGCCGGTTGCCGCATTTAGTCCGGTATTCCTTGCCGCGCCTACGCCGCTATTTTTCGGCATTTTTATCGTTTTTATACGCCCGTCGCGCGCCGAAAAGGCGTTTATTATGTCCATCGAGCCATCCGTCGAGCAATCGTCCACAACTATGATTTCGATGTCTTTAAGCGTCTGGCTGAGCGCCGATTCCAGGCAGCTGGGAAGATATGCCGAATTGTTATAGTTGGGGATTATTATTGATACCTTAGTCATTGTTTTTACCTGCTTTTTATATTCTATCGCGTTTTATTTGTCCCATTTCCTCGTCAAGCATACCCCCCCCCAGCCGATGAAGCCAAGGCTGAAAAGCCGAAGGCCCCATTTCTCACGCGACGATGCGTCCAAGTCCCGCCATAAATTCGCCCCGTAGGCCGCGCGGACAAACGCCGACATATTGAGGAGTTGGAGTTTGAGGGATTTTTTGTTATGGGATGACATTTTATTTTTTGTGCGGACGATGAAATTCCGGCTGAATTCATAGCAATATTTCTTCAAGAACAAAACATAGGGCAGGGGGATTTCATTTTTCCGCCGATTCGCCATGAACTGGGTCAGGCTGGACATCGCCTTTATGACGTCGCCGGACACGTCCCGGTTTTTTTCGCGTATCACGCTTGTATCCGATTGGCGGTAGTAAAGGGCCTGGGTATGCGAAACCGCGCCGCCGGGCGCGCGCGGGTATAATCTCATCATGAATTCAACGTCTTCGTATGGATATATATCGGTTCTGAAACGGATGCCGTCCAGGACGCGGCGGTGGAACAATTTGCCCCAGACCACCACCAAGTCTATGCCCGGCATGGCGGCCGCGAAGTCCTGGCATTCATCGAAATATTCGAACGAAAAGTTAATCATCGGGTTGATTTCGGCCGGAATTTTGAATGCGTCCGGCACCTTTGAAAACTGGCCCGCGACTATATCCGCCGGAAGGCTTGTCGCGACCCTATAAAGATTTTCCAAGGCCGCGCCGTTCAGCACGTCGTCGCTGTCCAAGAACATTATGTATTCGCCCCTTGCGGTATCAAGGCCCAGGTTCCGGACCGCGCCCACGCCCGAATTTTTCGGCGTTTTATATAGCTTTATGCGATTGTCGCGCGCGGCGTAGCCGCTTATAACGGCGGCGGATTTGTCCGTCGAACAATCGTCCACGACCAGGCATTCAAAGTCCGCAAACGTTTGGCTGACGACCGAGTCCAAGCAAGCGGGCAGGTATTTCGCATTGTTATAATTCGGCATTATTATCGAAATTGCCGGGGATTCGGAATTATGCAATTTGAGATTCCGGCCTTCGCCGGAATGACAAGGGAAGGATTTCGTCATATCAACGATTCCCCCGTCATTTCTTCGGGCTGCGGGATGGAGAGGAGTTTCAGGATGGTTGGGGCGATGGAGGAGAGGCCCTTTGTCCCCCCACCGGCGGCGAGGCCGCCGTTCGACGAATCCACCGAATCAAAGATTCGGGGATTCTGCTCGGACGGGAAAACATGACATTTGGTCATGTTTTCCTTTTCGTCCTCACCCCCGCAAGGGGGGAGTTGTTCTACAAGGATAAAGGGGACGGGGTTCGATGTATGGGCGGTTTTGGGTTTGCCGTCGCCGTCCGTCATTTCTTCCGCATTGCCATGGTCCGCCGTAATCATAACCGCGCCGCCCAAGGCCAGCGCAGCCGGCACAAGGCGCGCAAGGCACCCGTCCAGGGCTTCCATCGCCGCGACAGCCGCCGGCATTTTCCCGCTGTGGCCCACCATGTCGCCGTTCGCATAATTCAATACAACGACATCGAAGTCCTTCATGCGGCTTATCGTTTCATCCGTCAATTCCGGCGCCGACATTTCGGGCTTCAAGTCGTAGGTCGCGACCGCGGGCGAGGGGACAAGTATGGTTTCTTCGCCCGCATACTGGATTTTACGCTCGGCATCGAAGAAGTATGTTATATGGTTGTATTTTTCCGTTTCCGCTATGCGCAGCTGGGTTTTGCCGTTGGCCGCCAGGACGTCGCCCAATGTATTCCGGGTTTCCTGCGCCGGCAGCAGCTGCGAACAGCATGCGTCAAGGTCGGGGCCGAGCGAGGTCATGGTCAATATATGCCCAATATGCCCAGCCGGAAGCTTTTCCGAAAGCATGGCGACAAGCTGGCGGGCGCGGTCCGCGCGATAGTTCGCGATAAATATCCCTTCGCCGGGCTGTATGCCGGCGAAGTCGCCGACAACCGCCGGTTTGATGAATTCGTCCGTTTCGCCCGCGGCGTATGCCGCCGCCAACGCCGCCTTTATATCCGGCTGGCGCGGCGCCGCGGCGCCGGCTATCGCTTCGAAGGCCAAGCGGGTTCTGTCCAGGTTATTATTCCTATCCATCGCGTAATAACGGCCCGAAAGCGTCGCGAAGCCCGCGCCGGCAATGGATTCCATCAATTTATCGATGTAAATCCCGGCGCTTTCGGGCGGCGTGTCGCGGCCGTCAGCTATGAAATGAAGCCAGACCTTCGCGCCGCGGTTTATAAACAGGTTCGCCATATATATCGTATCGTCCAGCGAGGCGTGCACGTCGCCGTCCGACATAAGCCCGATTATATGCACCACCCCGGTTTTCGCCAATGATTCGACGGCGAGGGAGCTCGCAATCGCGCCGCTGTCCCTCGCCATTTCGAACCGGCGCAAAAACTGGTTCACTACGCGGCCCGCGCCCATCGTTATATGGCCGACTTCGGAATTGCCCATCGTTCCCGCGGGAAGGCCGACCGCCGCGCCGCTCGCGTCCAGAAGCGCATGCGGGTATTTTTCGAACAAGCCCTTATAAAACGGCATTTTCGCCACGGCCACGGCGTTGTGCGGCGAGCCGGGCGCAACGCCCACGCCGTCCAATATGCAAAGTATCAATGGTTTCATTGTATTCTCCCCATAAAACCAACCAATAACAGGCGGTTTTATGGGGACCCCGTTGTTTTGTTCCCGCTAACCCCGCCCACGGCCTGCGCTTCGCTTTGCTTGCTCGGCCGCGGGACCCGGGACGCGGGATTTATTACTGGATACCGGCTTTCGCCAGTATGACGACAGAGGAAGGTTAGCATATTTGGTTTGACGCGCGCAATATATTATTGATATAATGATTATACGATTTGAGATTCCCGTCTTCACGGGAATGACAGGGGAGTTATGAAGAAAAGATACAATTTATTTATCGCGTTCGTTATGGGCGCGCTTGGCGTCGGGTTCGAAACCGGCGGCGCGGCCGGCGCGCCGACCTTCGCGACCTGGACAAACGCCGGCGGCATGGCCATTACCGCCGCCGTCGCTTCCGGCGTGCGGGACTGCCCCGACAAGGGAAAATTCTGTTCCCGCATAACCTATACCCAGGACGAGCTTACAAAATGCGCGGGCGAAAAATCTTCCGAAAAGATGAAGGAATGCCTTATGTTCACCAGCGCGAAGGGCAAGGCAAAGTCCTTGTGCAACGCCAGCAATTACATGACCGCCGCCGACTGCGCGCGTATTGTCTATTAAATAGTCAAAAAATCCAAGCGCAATTTTTCGTTTTTGGTCTATAACGCCCACTATCTTCGGGAAGCCGACCGCCGCAGGAGCGGCTAAGCCTAGACGGCGGTCGGCTTCCCTGGATATTGGACGTTCTATCCTCGAAAACGCGATTGCGCTATGGATTTTTTGGAGTTTATTATTTCATTATTTTCATGGTTGACATATCTATGGCGCGGTCTACAATCAAGGCTATGGAAACACTTTGGCAGGACCCTAATTTTCGCGTGAATTTCATATTCTGTGTCGGCGGGCTTTGGCTGCCGCTTAT
>JAIRRC010000006.1 GCA_031256175.1 Rickettsiales bacterium | reverse complement strand
GCAGGCTTTATAACCGCCGCAAAATTCATCGAATTCATGGACGCCAACAAATCCATCCGCGAAATCGAAATATCCAACTGCGGCGAGGTTTTCCTTAACCCGGAAATAATTCCCATCATGAAGGCCGCTTTCGAGCGCGGGGTCGAGCTTACAATCACCAATGGCACCAACTTCAATTCCGTATCCGACGAAGTTTTGGAAGCCATGGCAACCTACCGCGTCAAATGCGTTCAAGTCGCCATCGACGGCGCCTGTCAGGAAACCTACGGCGCATACCGGCGCGGCGGCGATTTCGACAAGGTCGTCGCCAATATCCGAAAGCTGAACGAATTCAAGCGCATTCACCACAGCACGCGCTGGCAGAACAAGCCCTGGGTCATATGGCAATACATCATCCTTCCCACCAACGACGCCGCCGCCGAAATTCGCGCCGCCCAGGACATGGCCGCGGGGTTGGGCGTTCCGATATTCTTCATCCGCGACAGGAACGGACACGTTCCGGCCGACGCCGGGCGCGTCGAAATCCAGACCGGCCTATCGTTCGCAGGGGGCGCGGGCGGGCGCGCATGGGCCGAGGACGAGCGCAAGTTCAAGTGCCCCTCGCTTTGGCGCCAGCCGCAGATTAACTGGGACGGGCGGTTCTATGGATGCGCTTGCAACGAATGGCAGCCCTTCGACGGGAACGTTTTCACCGACGGCTTGAAAAATTGCATGCGCGGCAAACTATTCCAGGCCACAAAGAAAATGCTGATGGGCGGGAAGGTCGCGGCCGGCTCGCCTTGCATCGACTGCCCGGTTTATCGGGATATGGCGAAGACGGGGTTTTATATAACGAAAAAAGAGCTGATATGACCATTTTCCTATAAGAAATGTCTTGATTCCCGGGGCGATTTATGGTATAATACCTTTATGTCTGGAATTCGTTCCGGACAATTTTTTTATCCCAATCATCCAACCCAAAAAGGACATTCATATGAAGAAAAACCGCTTAGTGCCGGGCAGGGCGCAGCTTCAGCTGCACCGCGCCCTTATAAAAACGCGCGAGCATATCGCCGACCTGCTGAAACGCGACCTGGCGCGCCGCGACAGACACTGGGAGCACACGCGCGACAACCTTTATTCCATGGAATTCTATTATATGGAAGAGCTGCGCCGGTTCCTTAACAAGGCCGAGGCCGACGCGCTGATAAACCAGGGCGTCGCGCCCAAGCCGGGGACAGGGCTGGCGGGGCTTGCCGCGCGCGCGGGCAGGCTGCTGGCCCGGATTCGCGGGAGATAAAAAGCCATACCGAATAATTTACCCAAATAATTACCGAAAATCGGCAGGAAAGGGGGGATTATACGGGGGCTGGAGGAACTTCGAAGATTCAAGAAGGCTGAAGGGGCTAGATTATTGTCATCCTCGGGCTTGTGACCCGAGGACCCAGGTTGTCATAACAGCCGCCGCTGGACGCCCAAGCGCCCGTCCAATAATTTTTAGCCGGAATTCAACAGATTACTGGTTTTTATTAGCCCTGATACTGCGGCATGACAATAATATTGCAATAAAACGGACTCGGGGCCCTGTTTCCATAATTTTTATCTGTCGTGTATAACTATACATAATATACATTATGCGACATTGGGGGACTGGGAAATGGGCGGGTTTCCGCCGGTTTTTGCTAGGTCTTCTCTGTTTTATTATGTCTATGGGATTTTTCAATTTGCCGAGGTGTTGCGGTTTTGCGATTTTTAACATTGATTCGGCCGAGATTCCGCGGTCATCCGTCTTTGCCCTTGCGGGGCTTCGCCGCGAACCGCGCGGAATGACAATTTTTTAATGATTTTGGCCGGTTTTTGGTGGTTTTTGAGCCTATTCACCTGCTATCGCAGGATTTATTACCTGGATTCCAGCTTCCGCTGGAATGACAAGAGGGCTTTTTCCATGCCGATGTGCGGGATTCCGACTTCCTCGAATTCATCCCCGACCGCCCCGTATCCGCATTTTTCGTAAAATCCGGCGACGCTTTTGCGCGCGGACAAAAATATACGCGAAAAACCGCTGTTAAGCGCGTATTCTTCCGCCCACTCTACCATTTTCCGCCCCGTTCCCTGGTTTCGAAAGTTCACATTCACGCACATTTGGCGAAGCTTTATCCTTTGTCCGCCATCTTCCGGGCACAACATCAGAATGCCGACAAGTTTGCTGGAAACAAACGGCTCGCGCACATGGTCGACGTCGTAGAACGCGCCTATATGGTATTTCAACCATTCGTTTTCGAAGTAGTTCTGGAACACCGAAATCCCAAGTGGGCGGGACAGAATCTCGTCCCTTAGTTTCAGGCCCTCCCAATATTCCAGGGAACCGAACTTCACGACCCCGACCGAAACGCTTTCATTATAAACCATCACCGACCAACCGCGCTTTTTATTTCTTCGATTTTGTGCGCGTATATTTTCCGGATTTCCCCGTCCAGAAGCGCGTATTTTTTCAAGGCTTCCGCCTGTATGGCTTTCGCCGCCTTGGCGCGCAATTCCGTATTGCCGCGGTGGTTGAACGGCAGCGACGGCTTCACATGGACCAGCGCGATGAAGGACATTCCCGCGGCTTCGGACGCAAGGCCTTCCAGATAATCTTCTTCCGACACGTCGTCCATCGCGCGGGCGTAAGACCCAGCCGTGCCCGCCGAAACATATGCGAAATATCCGCCGTAATCTTTTTCGTTATTCACGCGCAGCGCCTTTGTAGACCGACCGGAATTCCATGATTTGGCTGCAAAGGACCCTGCCCTCCGCCAATTCGGACGAGGTTGCCAGGACCTGCAATTTCAGGGCCCTTTGCGGGACTTCTTTCAAGACCTCGGCGCATTCGTAGTCCTTGCCGGCCGACGCGCATTCCGATTCGGTCGCCGGGCTTATATCGCCCGCGCCGGCGGCTTCGACGCAGCCGCAGAACAATTCGATGTTTTCGCTATTTTCGCCCTCGTCGTCTTCCGGCACGTCAGGCTCGACATTATCCTCTTCCCTTATCGCTTCGAACGAGTTCAGGACAAGGCCGCCGACTTCGTGCTGCAAGGCAAGGCCGTTCGTGCAATGTATGACGCCGGCTTTGTTATCATATTTATAGCTTATTTTCACGCCGGCTTTGTCGCGGCTGACGCCGTCGACGTCAAGGTCGGCTTCTCGACGCCGCTCTTGTTTAAGCACGGCGAAGCAGAGCGCCACCGACATAATCATAACGGCCGAGAGCGTAATCAAAGAGTGCGGGATTTTATTCGTTTTTCCAATCATATCGGTTTCCTTTTTTTATCGGTTTTATTTGGAATTCGCAAGGTTCTGCTGGGCATGGATTTCCCTGATTTTGTCGCCCTGCCCGGCCGCGTCGGTTTTGGCGGTGCAAGACTGGTGAACCGCGGCGACGACGAACGTCAACAACGCGGCGCTGAACAAGCCGGAACCTATGAATACTTTATTGATTGTCATGCGAGCAATCCTTTGTATTTTTTCCTATGCCTGGATTGTCGACTAGATTTTGTAATTTGTCAAGCTTCGTGTTCGAGGACGGACAAAAGCCTCAACTGGTGGTCGGCTTGCAAGGCGTCAATCATTTCATCCAAACCTTTGCCGCCGGCCAAGAACAGGTCCAGGTTATAAAGCGTCAGCTTTATGCGGTGGTCCGTGATGCGCTGTTCCGGGAAATTATAGGTGCGGATTTTCTCCGACCGGTCGCCCGAACCCACCTGGGCGCGCCTTGCATTCTCACGCGAAGATTGCTGTTCATCCCTTTGTTTTTCGTATAATTTCGTCATCAGCATCTTCATCGCGTTCGCGCGGTTTTGGATTTGGGAACGCTCGGTCTGGGACGCAGTCACAATGCCGGACGGGATGTGCGTTATGCGGACCGCGCTGTCGGTTTTATTCACGTGCTGGCCGCCCGCGCCGCTGCTGCGATAGGTGTCGATACGAAGGTCCTTCTCGTCTATATGGACGTCGATGTCTTCGGCTTCGGGCATGACCGCGACGGAAGCGGCGGACGTGTGTATGCGGCCGCTGGCCTCGGTTTCAGGGACACGCTGCACGCGGTGGATGCCGGATTCGAATTTAAGGCGGGCGAATGCGCCCCTGCCCGCGATGCGAAAGATTATTTCCTTATAGCCGTTAAGCTCGGTCGGGTTTTCGTCCAAGATTTCGACTTTCCATCCTTTGTTCGCGGCGTAGGACTGGTATTGGCGGAACAGGTCGCCCGCGAAGATGCCGCTTTCGTCGCCGCCCACCCCGGCGCGGATTTCCATGATGACGCTTTTGTCGTCGGCGTCGTCTTTGGGCAATAAGGCCAGCTTTAATTCTTGTTCAAGTTCGGTCAATAATCCCTTGTTTTTCAATAGTTCTTCTTCGGCGAGCGGCTTCATTTCGGGGTCTTTTAACATGGATTCGGCCTCTATCAGGGCCGTTTTCGCGCCAAAATATGAGTTCACGATGGGGATTATTTCCGCCAGCTTGGCGTATTCCTTATTAAGGATGACGATTTCTTTCGCGGAAAGCTTGTCGGCCGCCGCCAGGGACTTTTCAATGTCCGCGTATTTTCCTTGGATTTGCAAAAGTTTCGGTTCGATGTTCAATGATTCGCCCTGAGTTTCTTGAAGAATTCTTTCAAAAGTGTGGCAGATTCGTCCGAACAAGTCAAATCCCTTATGATTTCCGGCTTAAAAAGGTGTTTGTCGGTTTCGAAAATCCGCGAATTCGCGCATATTGCGCCGCCCTTTTCATCCGCCGCGGCGTATATTATCCGGGAAATCCGGGCGAACGAAAGCGCCGTCGCGCACATTGCGCAAGGCTCCAAAGTTATATAGATTTCGGCGTTTTCCGGCATGAATTTTTGACCGATTTTGGCGGCGGCGGCGCGGAGCGCAACGATTTCGGCGTGAAGCGTCGGGTCTTGGTCGGCCTGGACCCGGTTTTCGCCGACACCAAGGATTTCCCCGTTCGAAACTATGACGGCGCCGACCGGGACGTCGCCGTGGGCCAAGGCCGCCCTGGCCCGTTCGATTGCCATTTTCATAAACATTGCATTTCCTTTCGGTTCATGGTAATCTTAGCGCATGGATTCGAAATTGCAAATTATTTCAGGGAAATATCGCGGGAAAAAGCTTGCCTGGCCCGTTGGCGCGCGCCCGACCAGTATGCGCGCTAAAATAGCCCTATTCAATATCTTAGCACCGATTGTTAAACAAATGCAATCGGAAAAGGCACCCGTAATTTGGGATGTTTATGCCGGGAGTGGCGCTGTGGGCGCCGAATTCCTGTCCCGCGGTTGGGTTTCGGGCGCCATTTTTACCGATTCCGACCCCGCTGCCATCAAGATTATTAGCCAAAATCTGAAAGATATGGCAGGAAGTTCACGCATTACAATAGAAAAAGGTGAAATGCCGGGGATTGCCGGCAAATTCGTCGAAAAAGCCGGCATTATCTTCCTTGACCCGCCTTATTCCGAGGGCACAAGTTTAGGAAAAACTATAACTATGCTTGCTAAGTCCATGAATCGAAATGCTATTTTGATTGTAGAGTTTGAGCATTGTCCCCCCACCGAAAACCGCAAAGCGGTTTTCGACTCCCCCGCATGGGGGGAGTTAGGGCTGGAAGTTTTGGCGCGGCGGAATTATGGGCGGGCGGGGTTTGTGGTGTTTAGGAAGAAGTGATTGCCTTGGCCTTACGAGATGATGAGGTCCCGGGTCTTCGCCCGGGATGACAGGTGTGGATGAGGTTCCCGGCCCCGGCCCTTCGGCCAATCATCCTTCGCGCTTTGCGCTTCGGACGACAGGGGCTACGGCGGGCAGGCAAGCCGGGGATGACAATAAGGGTAGTGCGTGTTTTACGAATTGATGGGAACAAATTGGGATGCCGAGCTTCCTTGGCATGACGCATTTGAAAATCGCCCGCTAAATCAATTTTTTTCGAACTGGCGGCGGAGTTCGGCCGCGGTTATCATGCTCGCATTCGCCACCGCCTGCCCTTCGGCTATGCGTTTGGCAAAAAGTTTTCTTTGGTAGCGTTTTTTGCAGGCCTTCATTGCCCCAGGATTCCGCTCGTTCCATTTCTTGTTCGCCTTTCGCTGTGTCACCCGGGTCTTTTCGGGATTATTGCGCTTCCATTCCATATTTTTGGCCAGGATTGCAGAACGGTTGGATTGATAGTATTCCTGGCGGCTTTCCTTGCATTTTTCGGGATTGGCATTTTGCCACCGCTTGTTCAGTTCGTTTATCCTGAAACGGATTAATATTCTATTCCTGGCGTTTCTGGCCTTTTGTTCAAGTTTCTTCATTTCCGATTTCGGGGCTTTCAAGGCGCGGATGCGGGTAACCTCGGCATGATAGGTTTTCCACGCGAAAAGCGCGATATACAGGTCGAGAAGAGTTTTCTTGAACTGGAATTTATTCATCGAATCATGACCGGAACCGGCCGCCGATTAGCCGGCCGGATGGCAAATTTGCGTTTTGCGCTATTCTTCGTAGCCATTTATAAGGCTTACTTTGATTATGCCATCGTCCCAGCCCCCGACGGGGGTGGTGGCGCTTAGCTTGTATTCATTGGGTTTGACGTCCGAATCAAGCAGGCCCGTTTTGACATTGTCGAAAGAGTCCTGCATAACTTCCTTGAATTCCGTTTCGATTGTCTTTTTGAAGGCATGGTAGGCATCCCTTCTTTCGAACTTTTCCTTGACCGACAAATCCGGCGTGATTATGCCGTCTTCGGCGATGATTTTGCATTCGTCCTCGAACTGGCCGCGCCAGTTGGGGCTTTCCGCCCTTTCCAAGGTTCCGCCTTTCTCTTGGCAGGTTTCTTCGAATTTTTGCCTTATATCTTCGTTCACGAACGCGGGCATGCCGAAGGCCCGGTCCGCCGCGCCGAACACCATCAAGGCAAAAATCGGCGCAATACAAAGCTTTCTTATCGTCATATTATCCTCTTTTTTAGTTTATGCCGTTGATTAGGATGACTTCGGCTTCGTCGCTTCTATTGCCAGAAAATGAAAGCATATAGTCGTTATCTTCAAGGACCCGCCAATCATATTCGGAATACACGCCGTTCGAAATCCGGTCCATCAGGGCATTGCTTGCCCTGGATTGTCTTTGGTAATCGCTTTCGTCCGCGTCGGCGTCGGCGGCTTCGACGGCGATTTTGCATTTATCGATATAGCGGCCAAGGCGGTCCGGCCCGTCGGCTTTCACGAATTCCGCGTTTTCGATGGAATCGCAGGTTTCTTCGAATTTTTGCCTTATTTCGGGGTTGATGGTCGCGGCGAAGGATGCTGTCGCCATGCCGAAGGCCAATAATGCGAATGCGGCGGTTGAAAGTTTTTTGGTCATTGCAGGTCCCTTTGTTAAGGGAATTATATCATAAAAAGGATAGTAATGAAAATAGTTTATGACCTGGATGGTCGGGTCTGGGCCCGACCATGACAAAGGAATTGAACAATGGACCCCGGCCGCCGCCGGGGTGACGAGTTGTTATGGTATGGCTTATATCAATTTTCCAATCGCGATGGCCGTGTCGCACATCTTGTTCGAAAAGCCCCACTCGTTGTCATACCAGCTGCTGACATGGAGCAAGTTCCCGTCGATAACCTTGGTGAGAGCCGCGTCCAGAATCGAAGTCCGCGAATCGCCGGTGAAGTCCACCGACACGAGCGGCAGCTCGGAATACCCAAGCACGCCCTTCATGGCGCCCAAGGACGCCTTCTTGATGGCCGCATTGACGGCTTCCGCCGTGGTCTTTTTCTTCAAATTGACGACAAGCTCGACAATCGAAACGTCCGGCGTGGGCACGCGGATAGCGGTGCCGTCCAGCTTGCCCGCCAATTTGGGCAGCACAAGGCCGATGGCCTTCGCCGCGCCGGTCTTGGACGGAATCATGGACAAAGCCGCCGCGCGCGCCCGGCGCAAGTCGCCGGTGTGGTCGGTGTCGATAAGCTTCTGGTCGCCGGTGTAGGAATGAACCGTCGTCATATATCCGTTGACGATGCCGAAAACATCGTCGATGACGCTCGCGACCGGCGCAAGGCAGTTCGTGGTGCAGGAAGCGTTCGAAACGATAAGATGCGTCTTTTTAAGGGTCTTCTCGTTCACGCCGAAAACGATTGTGGCGTCGGCGCCGTCCGAGGGGGCGGATACCAGGACGCGCTTGGCGCCGGCTTCAAGGTGAACCTTGGCCTTGTCGGCGTTCGTGAAAATGCCGGTGCATTCCATGACGATGTCGACGCCCAGCTTTTTCCAGGGAAGCATTTTCGGGTCGCGTTCGGACACAATCTTGATGTTGTGGCCGCCGACTTGAATCGAATCTTTCGTAATCTTGACCGGGCTTTTAAGGCGGCGGTGAACCGAATCGAATTCCAGAAGGTGCGCGGAACGTTCCAGCGGCGCCAAGTCGTTGATGGCGACGAATTCCAGGTCTTTCCTGCCGCTTTCGACATAAGCGCGCAAAACCATGCGGCCTATGCGGCCGAATCCGTTGATTGCCACGCGAATTTTCTTGTTTGCCATAAAAATCTCCTTTTAAGTTTTATAAGCAAGGCGAATTTTACCAGCTTTGCCGCGCAAAAGTCAAATGGTATGAATAATGCTTCAAAATTAAAATACCCCGCAAAGGGGTATTTTAATTCTGGCGCACCCGGAAGGATTGACTCGCGCGGATGCAATCCGCGCTTCGCCGCACCTGCGCGTCGCATTAAAAATGCAACGCTGGTTGTCGAACCTTGCCGCTGCGCGGCTATCAGGTTCGAAAGACATCAATTGCTTCAAAATTAAAATACCCCGCAAAGGGGTATTTTAATTTTGGCGCACCCGGAAGGATTCGAACCTTCATCACAGCCTTCGGAGGGCCGGATTCTATCCATTGAACTACGGGTGCAATTTTCCCACCACCGAAAACCGCTTCGCGGTTTTCGACTCCCCCACAATGGGGGAGTTTAGGGGATTATATCCGCACGAGGTGGACCACTATGTTCGGTTTCTTCTGCCGGCCAATCAATGGCCGAAGCGCCGAATTCGTCGCCGCCCTTGCCGTTTGAATCAGCGCGTCTTCCGACCTGCGCGCCGCCGTATCCATAGCGTCTATCGATTTCGTTATCGCTATCTGCACAGACCTTTTCATCGCGCCCGACGAATCGCTTTCGAATATCCCCGCGCTGGACGCCGTCGGCGCCGCCTTCAAGAATCCCTTCTTATCCAGCGGCAAGGTTATGAACACCGCGCCGTGCAACATCATTTTCTGGCGGTTCTTGAACACCTGGTCGTTGCCCGCGTATTCGGTCGAGCCTTCCAGAACTATGACCCCCGTATGGACATGGTCGACGACTTTCGGCTCTTCCCCGCGGCGCAGCTTCAAGACTTCGCCGTTCTTCACCATCGCTATATGTTTCGCGCCGCCGATTTCCACCGCGGCTTTGGCGTTCAACATTTCCGAAACATACATCCCGTGCATCGGTATGACCGCGAACGGATGCACCATTTCGTAGAAACGCCTATATTCCGGCATGCCCGCGTGGCCGTTCGCGTGCAATTTTTCCGTGTCGAATATCGTGTGCACGTGCGCGCCTATCCGCGCAAGCCTGTTATACATGCCCGACACTTCCAATTCGTTGCCGGGAATAATAATCGCCGAAAACACTATCGTGTCCGTCTGGGTCAATTTCATTTCGCGCACTTCGCCGCGGCAGAGGCGCGTCAGAAGCGCGTATTGCTCGCCCTGGCAGCCGGTGCAGATGACGACCTGTTTCGCGGGCGGCAGGTCCTTTATGTCTTCCCAGACGTGTATCTCGTCCTTGTCAAGGTATCCCAATTCGATGCCGATTTCGCGGAAGGTTACAAGCGAACGGCCCTTAACCGCCACGACCCTGCCCGTTTCCTTCGCGGCCATGCACGCCATTTTAAGGCGCGCTATCGAACGCGAATAGCACGTCAGAAGGACGCGCTGCGGCGCCGCCCGAAATATATTCGCCAATGTATCTTTGACTTCCATTTCCGTCGTTTGCAGATTGCCGCGCCCGATTTCCGTCGAATCGTTCACCAAGGCCAGCAAGTCCGGGTCGCCGCCGATTTCGGCCAGCTTTTCGTAATCCGTATTCATTTCTATCGGGTTCGCGTCGTTGAAGGTCCAGTCCCCCGAGTGCAAAATCTTGCCCTGCGGCGTATTTATCGCCAGCATATTCGCTTCGGGCACCGAGTGCGTGCAATGGAAGCTTTCGATGGAAAACGGCGCCACTTCGAATTTGTCGCCCCTATGGTCGAACACGCGGAAATCGCCCGGCTTCGTTTCGATGCCCAATTCCGCGAAGTCGCGTTTAAGGGTTCTTTCCACGAACCTGGTGCAATAAATCGGGCAGCGGAATTTCGGCCAGATATGCTTCACCGCGCCGATATGGTCTTCGTGGCCGTGCGTTATAACTATGCCGACGACGTCTTTTTTCACCTGCTCCAAATATCCGGCGTCGGGGTATTTCGTGTCCGCGCCTTCCTGCGCGCCGTCCAGGAAGCCGAAGCCCGCGTCGACTATCATATACTTGCCGCGCAGCTTATACACATACATGTTCATGCCGACCTGGTCCAGACCGCCAAGCGCGAAGAAATAGACCGAATCGTCTTTCTCGTCGTCCTTGTTGCGCTGGGCGACTTTGGCTACGCGCGGGCCGGTCGGCCGGGGTCCCTGGTCGCGCGGCCTGCGGCCGCTTGCCTGGGATGACACATTATTTTTCCCGTTATTCGCGGAGACCGAGCCCGGAAGCCATTTCGGCGCGGCGGTATTCGCGTTCAAGTCGGCTTTTTTGGCCGAATTATTGCGGCCGCGGCGGCGGTTCCTATGCGATTCTTTTTTCGCGGTTTCCTTATTCTTTTTCTTGAAGATGTTAAGCATTTGTTATCAGTTTTCCTTTATTTCCTATATTTGTTGTTTTCGGTTTTGCTTGGAAGGGCGCACAGGACAATCATCCATATCGCCATGACGACGAACGCCAGCAGGGACGCAAGATAGGCTTGCGCGGTAAGCTGGCCCATCGTGCCCTGGGACTCCAATAGGCTTTCGACGACCCGCGTGAAGACCACCATGGCGACGGACGCCGCCGCCAATATATACGCGAACCAGCCCGTGCGGCCCGTGTCGTGCAATCTGCGGACTTCGACGGACAAGCTGGGCACGAACGCCAGGACGAACAGGCCGTAATACACCGATTCAAGCGGGATTAATCCTATAAGCATAACGACCAAAAACGGCCACCAGTATTCCGCCCGCGTCGATGTGCCCTTGAAATCGAACGTTCTTTTCACGAAGTTCCTTAGCGATTCAATAAAGCCTATATAGCGCACCGGACCGCAGCTGGTCGGCGCTTTGGCGGCGGCGGGTTTGGTTGTCTTGGTTGCAATCTTTTTCGGCATTTTTTGTCCTTTTGGGTTGTTTTGTTCCCGCTCGCGCGGGGCTTATTACTGGATACTGGCCTTCGCCAGTATGACGGCGGAAGGAGTATGCGGGGGTATTATAGTGCAGGATTCGGGGAAATGCAAGTCATTATGCGGGCTCTAGTTGCCTTAGGAGGTCCCCGGTCGCCGCGCTTCGCGCTTTGCCGGGGATGACACATCTAAGGAATAAACTTCTTTGCTGTTTCCTCTAAATCGACGTCGTGGGGGGCGCCGTAGGTCGTAACCGACGGCAAGGTTCCAAGGGTGTCTTTCGCAACCGCCATGACATCGTCTATCGTTGTTTCTTCAAGGTCTTTCAGGAATTCCTCGGACTCGCGCATGTTGCCGAACATCAGCAATTCCGACGCGAAGCTGTCCGCCCTTCGCAACGGGTCTTCCATCGCAATCGTTTTCGCCGCCTTCATTATCGCTTTCGTCCGGCCCAATTCTTCCCGCGTAATCGGGTTCGCCGGCAAGTCCCGGATAATCCGCGCGGTGGCGTCGAAGACCGCCTGGACGTTTTCCGGCATGGTTTGCGCGTCTATCTGCATAAGACCCACATCCTCGAACGCGGTGTTTCCCATGCCGATGAAATACACCAAGTTCAATTTATCGCGCACTTCGCGATACAGGCGCGAGTGCATACCCTGGCCCACTATATTCGCGAAAATCTTCGCGTGCAGGTTCCGGCGGCGGTCAAGCGCGTTTCCGGACTGCCAGGCGACTTTCAAATAAGTATGCTCCAAATCCGGGCGGTCTTTGCGCTTAAACCCTTGTTCATAGCTGGTTCTTATATAGTCGCGCGGGGCTTTGCCCGCTTTCCAGCCTCCGAAGAATTTTTCGAGTTTCACCAAGGTTGCCGGCGCGTCGCTTATGCCGGCGCCCGACAATGATATAATCGTATTTTCCGGCGAATAATTATCGGCTTTATAATCGACCAGGTCTTCGCGCGCGATTCCGACCACGCTTTCGATGGTGCCCGCGACATCGTGCGCCAAGCCGCCCCGGAACACCGCCTGGCCCAGCAATTCTTCGGCCTGGGCCTGGGGATTGTCTATATAGGACAAAATTTCCTGCACTATGACCGATTTCTCCTTTTCGAATTCGCCCGCCGGAAACATCGAATTCAAGAATATATCCGACATTATATCCAAGGCGAAGTCCAAATTATCCTGCAACAGCATTATATGATACGCCGTCAGGTTATACGACGTGTAAGCGTTGATAAGCCCGCCGCAGGCCGCGGTTTCCTGGATTATTTCTTCGCTTGTGCGCTTTTGCGTGCCTTTGAACATCATGTGTTCCAGCGCGTGGCTGATTCCGAATTCGGACCGCGGGCCCGATTCGCTTTCGTTCCGCGAGCCGGCGCCCACCATAATATACAGCGCGGTCGATTCGAAATTCGGCAGAGAATCCAGCAAAACGCGGATTCCGTTGCTTAGTTTATATAGTTTCGGATTTCTGAACATATCGACGCCCCTTTCTTACAGGGTCTATTTTAGCAGGAAACCGGGCGAATGGCAAAAGGTTTATATACTAAAAAAGGAATTAAAACTGGATTCTAAGGCGGACGCCGATGTCGATGGACGCAAGGTTGCCAGATTCCTTGTAATCCGTATAATGGAACACGCTTGCATAATCGCCTTCGAACTCGCCGCCGTCGCCGGTCGTCAGCCATTCCGTTTGCGACAGCACGACACTGCCAGAGCTTTCGACTTTGCCCATATTCATATACCTTAGGAAAAAGTCCACCCTCATGCCGCTTTCAAGCGTCGACGTCAAGCCGCCTTCCAACATATACGCCAGCTGTTCCGTAGTCCCGCCGGAATGATACGCATAGATATTCGAAACGCCCGCCAAGATTCCCGGCGGCGCAATCGCGAAGTAATCATTGTCGATTTCCGCATAGTATTCCGGGTCATACACTATATAGTCGCCTATCGTATTCAAACCTATACCCAGACCGACGCCGACGTATGGCCTTAGAACACCGCCGACCAAATTGCCCATATATTTATCCACGTTATAATACACGTTAAGCATAGTAATATTGCTTGTAATCGCGCCGTCGAACGCCTGCAAGTCAACATAGCCGCCCGCGCCGTCCCGCGCCTTTACCATCGAGGGATAGTTTATCCCGCTGTATCTATTATACGAAAAGTCCACGCGAACGTCCGAATTAAGCGCCGCGCCCACCGAAATCTGCAACGGCAATATCGTCCCGTTTTCGCCGTAGCCCACCGACGAGGCATTGCCCGGAACCAAATAGCCGCTGTAATCCGAGGTTATCCCGCCCAAAACGCTGTATGAATACGCCAGGGAAAGGCCCATATAAAGGCCGCTTTCCGCCAATCTATCGAACTGCGAGGGCTGCAAATACTGGCGCCCGGCTATATTGCCGCTGTTATTGCCGACCGCCGGAAGCGAGCCCGTTATCCTTGTCGGCTGGGCCGCCTGGGGCATTCTGGCGATTTGGTTCGCCGGGATAAATTGCGGGTTCATTTGCTGCTGCTGCACGAATTGCTGGGGCTGCTGCTGGAACTGCATAGGCTGGACGGGCTGCATAACCTGGCGCTGCCGCATCATAGCCTGCTGTTGGGCGAAGTTGACATTCTGCCCCTCTATCGTGTTCATGCCGGGCGCCTGCCAGGCCGCAAGGCGCTGGGACTGGGCTTGCCCGATGGTCGGCATGGCCGCCAGGACGGCTAATGAAAAAACGGCTATTCGCCTTGAATTCATGCGGTTTTCCTAGATTCTCTTAGGAACATTATACCACAAATCAAGGGGTTAAAAAAGCGGATATTTACGATTTCTTATTCCCGACTGCGCGGGAATGACTAGTTGAGGAGGATGGAAAGGGCGGCGGCGGCGGCGGTTTCGGCACGCAGGATTGTTCGCCCAAGGCCGATGCCAGTGGCACCGGACTTTTCCAAAAGCGCGAATTCTTCCGGGGCGAAGCCGCCTTCGGGGCCGATTAGAAGGGTGAAAAGACCACCCCGCGCTTCGCGCACCCCTCCACAGGAGGGGAACTTAGCGGTTCTTTCATCGGCATAGATAAGATTTTGGGCCAAGGGTATGAAATCGGCCAATTTTTGCGCTGGTAAGAATTCAGGGACGGACAAGCGGCCGCTTTGTTCCGACGCTTCTATTGCGATTTTCTTAAATCTGTCAAAGTTCATTTTCGGGATGTCGGTGAATTTCGATATGACCGGTTGGAACCGCGCCACGCCAAGCTGTGTCGCCATCGAAATCATTTCCTCCAGGCGCGCCGGTTTTATTGGACAAAACGCCAATGTGGCGTTATTCGCAGGGTCCGGGCGATTCGTTTCCGATATTATAGCGTCCGGAAATTCGGCAATGAATTCTTTCCCATTCCCGAAGACTATAAACCTATCGCCCGTTTTAAGGCGCATGACATTTTTAAGGTAATGGATTTGCGATTCGGCAAGCTTAAATTTTTGTCCTGCCGCCGGGTCGCCTTCAATATAGATTCTTATCATTTTTCCGCCCCTTGTATCGCTTGACATCTTGCCATATTTCGGATACTAATCAAGCGTAAAAGAAAGGGGAAGTCCATGGCGAAAATTATCGACGTAAAGGCGCGCCAAATCATCGATTCGCGCGGAAACCCGACCATCGAAGCCGAAGTCCGTTTGGCGAACGGTGTCGTCGGATGGGCCGCGGTGCCAAGCGGCGCCTCGACCGGAAGTTTCGAGGCTTTGGAGCTGCGCGACAACGACCCAACGGCCTTTTTCGGGAAGGGCGTTCTTAAAGCCGCCCTCAATGTGAACAAGAAAATCGCGCCAAAGATTATCGGGCTCGACCCCGCCAAGCAAAGACTTATAGACGACCTTATGATTGCGATGGACGGAACCGACAACAAGGCCGCGCTTGGCGCCAACGCGATTCTCGCGGTGAGTTTGGCCGTCGCGCATGCCGCCAGCGCGGGCGCGAAAACGCCGCTGTTCCAACATATCGGCGGGAATTCCGCAGTTCGCCTGCCCCGGCCCATGATGAACATAATCAACGGCGGCGCGCATGCCGACAACGGCCTGGACGTCCAAGAATTCATGATTGTTCCGATGTCCGCCAAGACCATGGCCGCCGCAGTCAAAATCGGGAGCGAGGTTTTCCATTCCTTAAAGAAAATCCTGCGCGGCAAGAAGCTTTCGACCAATGTCGGCGACGAGGGCGGCTTCGCGCCCGACCTTAAATCCGCCGCGGACGCTTTGCGTCTTATAGTCGAGGCGATTGTCGCGGCCGGATACAAGCCGGTCAAAGACGTAAGCATAGCGCTTGACGCCGCCGCTTCGGAATTCTACAAAGACGGGAAGTATAATTTCGAGGGAAAGAAATTAGACGCCGCGCAAATGGTCGCCGTTTATGAAAAATTGGCGGGCGAATTTCCGATTGTTTCAATCGAGGACGGGCTGGCCGAAGACGACTGGGACGGATGGAAGCTGCTGACCGCGCGGCTTGGCAAAAAATTGCAGCTGGTCGGCGACGACCTTTTCGTGACGAACCCCGCGCGGCTTAAAAAGGGCATTGCTGCCAAGGCCGCGAACGCAATTCTTATAAAGCCGAACCAAATCGGCACCCTTTCGGAAACTCTGGACACCATCAAGATGGCGCAAAAGGCCGGTTATGGCGTCGTTATTTCCCATCGCAGCGGCGAGACCGAGGACACCACCATCGCGGATTTGGCCGTCGCGGTGAACGCCGGGCAAATAAAGACCGGGGGTATGAGCCGCACAGACAGGGTGGCCAAATACAACCAGTTATTAAGGATTGAAGAGTTTTTAGGGAAGAAAGCCGCATATGGAATCAAATAATGAGTCGCCTGCGGCGACGAGCGGGGATAGGTCAAGCCGAGGAGACAGATTATAGACTTGACAAAATTAATGTTAGGCGTATTATATTCCTATGAATTTTGATATTGCATATGTTATTTATCAAACGGCGGCGATTGCCGCGCTTGCCGGCGTGTCCCTGTTCCCGGTTTGGCTGGGACGGCACAACGGGCTTGGCGGGTATGACATGGCGCGCGTCATGACCGGCAGCATTCTTTTAGGCTGGACTATTTTCGGATGGGTTTATGCCGTTTGGCTTGCCAGCAATATCAAGTTTATCGATAAGAAATAATAAAGACTATTAGGTGCCGGGCTTGAAACGGCCGACGTTGTTTATCAATTCCTGGAACATATTGAGTTCAATCGCGGCAGGCACTTCGGTTTCGTCCGTCGACGCGCGCGGCGCTTTCGGCAATTCCGAATCTTCATAAATTTTCGCGAACTTCACATTCCGCTTTTCGTCGAACTGCACTATCAATGCGCGGCGGTTGTCATACATCAACGGAAACGGGCCGCGGTAGTTTTCATCCATGCCGTAATATATCCACCAATCGCCGCCGTATAATGTCGCCGCGTTCGGGCTGCCGAAGGCGCGCTCCACATCGCGCTGGGTTTTCGCCGACGCAAGCAATTCAGCCGCGTCGTCCGGGAATATATATCCGCGGTGCTTCGTTTGGGTGGTGCAGGCGGAAAGCGCAAATGCGATTAAAAACAAGACCACCCCGGCCTTCGGCCACCCCTCCGCAGGAGGGGAACTTTTACACAGGAGGGGAACTTTATTTTTTTTCATTTTCAGCCCTCGTTCGCTTTGGCGGAACTGCGGACAAGCGCGAATTCCGCGATATGCTTTTTAAGCTCGCGCTTGTATTCGTTCTCGGACTTGGCCATTTCCACGATGGAATCGAACCGCGTTCCATTGTAAGCGCGCGCGATACCGAACCGGTTTTCCGTCGCCAAAAACTTTTCCAGCGGGACGTCCGCGCTGCCGCCCGCGTCCAGCATGAACGGATTTTTGCCCTGCTCTATCAATTGCGGATTGAACCGATACAGCGGCCAGGCGCCCGTTTGCACAAGCATTTTCTGGTGCGCCGGCCCGTTCGCCATATTGTCTATTCCGTGCGATATGCAATGCGAATACGCAAGTATCAAGGATGGGCCCGGGAAGGCTTCGGCTTCCTTTATCGCGCGCAAGGCCTGCGCCTGGTCCGCGCCGAGCGCGATTTGCGCGACGTAAGCGCCGCTCATCATAGCAATCATGCCAAGGTCTTTTTTGCCCCGGGCCTTGCCGCCCACCGCGAATTTCATGCTGGCGCCGAACGGCGTCGATTTCGACTGCTGGCCGCCCGTGTTCGAATAGCCTTCGGTATCCAGCACCAATATATTTATGTTCTGTCCGCTGTGCAGCACATGGTCCAAGCCGCCGTAGCCGATGTCGTATGCCCAGCCGTCGCCGCCGATTATCCAAAGCGATTTATCCACTATCGCGTCCGCCAAGTCCGGCGCGATTGTCCGCAATTTCTTTTGAAGCGCGCGCTGCTTTTCGATGTCGGTTTCCGCCATCATTTCCTCGACATCCGGAACGCCGGCTTTGAAGAGCGCCGTTTTCAGCATCGCTTTTTTCTGGTCAAGCGCAAGGCGCATGCCAAGTCCGTATTCCGCATTGTCCTCGAACAGGGAATTCGACCATGCCGGACCGCGGCCTTCCGCGTTTTTCGTATAAGGCGTTGTCGGCAAATTCGCGCCGTATATGGACGAGCAGCCAGTCGCGTTCGCCACAACCATTCTGTCGCCGAACAGCTGCGCGACCATCTTTATATAAGGCGTTTCGCCGCAACCGCCGCACGCGCCCGGGAATTCGAACAAGTTCTCGCAGAGTTCCAGGTGTTTCGGGACGTTCAGGTTAAGCTTCGTCCGGTCGAATCGGGGAAGTTTAAGCGCTTCGTCGAACGCCTTTTGGTCGGCCAAATCGACGGGTTTCATTTCGAGCGCGCTTGTCGGGCAGACCTTTGCGCATATGCTGCAACCCGTGCAATCCAACGGCGAAATCGTCAATGCGAAGCGCATATCCTTGCCAAGCTCGGGCGTTTTCATCGGGACGCTTGGAACGTCAGCCGGGAACTTTTCCGCCGCGTTCAATCTTATGACAGAATGCGGGCACATCATCGCGCATTTGCCGCACTGGATGCATTTGTCGGACAACCATTTAGGCGCCGTGTCCGAGATATTGCGCTTTTCGTATTTCGACGTGCCGGTCGGGAATTCGCCCGCGCCGAACATTTTGCCGGGCGCGAAGGCCGATGTCGGAAGCGCGTCGCCGCGGCCCGCCGCGATTTCGCCAAGGACCCCGGCGATTTCGAACGGCGCGTCCGACGTCATGGCCGGAATCCAATCGGGCGCGAAGTTGGACGGGCCGCTGGGCATAGTGAATTCATGCAGGAATTCCGACGCGCGGTCGATGGCGTCAAAATTCATTTTAACGACCGCGTCGCCTTTCTTGCGATAGGTCGCCTCGATTGCGGCCTTGGCCGAGAGGCTCGCGGCCTTCGGGTCGATTATTTTCGTCAGGTTGAAAAAGTTCACAAGTATGAACGTATTGATTCTGCGGCCCAGCCCAAGTTCCGCCGCGCCTTTGTTCGCGTCCAGGAAATACACTTTGGCGCGCAGGCGAAGAAGATGTTCCTGCGTTTCGCGCGGAAGACTGCCGAAGGCTTCTTCCGGCTTCATTCCGGTGTTTATCATGACCGCGCCGCCCGGCTTCAATGCGCGGAACACGTCGAAGCGCTGCGTTATCATGAAGTTCGAAACCGCTATGAAATCCGCGTGCTCGACCAGATACTGCGAACGAATCGGCTTGTCCGAAAAGCGCAGGTGGCTGGCCGTGAGCCCACCCGACTTTTTCGAATCATAGACCGCGTAGCTTTGCGGATACAGGTCCGAATTTTCGCCGACTATCTTCACGATATTCTTCACCGCGCCGACGCTGCCGTCGGAACCGATTCCATATATAATCGCCGACTTGCCTTGTTCTTCCAGCGCGAAGTGCGGGTCCGTATCCAGCGACAAGTGCGTCAGGTCGTCCTTTATGCCGACTAAAAAATTGTGTTTAAGCGTGCCGCGCATAAGATTTTCCACGACGGCTTTCACGTCGCGCGGCTTGAATTCTTTGCTGCCCAGGCCGTAGCGTCCGCCGAACACTTCCGCATTTCGGACTATCGAAGCGACATCCTGATATAATGGTTCGCCGATGCTGCCGGGTTCTTTCGTGCGGTCCAAGACCGCTATCCGTTTCGCCGACGCGGGAAGCGCCGCCAAAAACTCCGCGGTCGGGAACGGCCGGAACAGGCGGATTTTCAGCAGCGCGACGCCGCGCGGCAGATGTTCCAATGTTTCCGCTATCGTTTCCGTCCCAGAACCCATTGCCACGATTATATTTTCCGCCTTCGGGTCGCCGACCAGTTCCACCGCATGGTATTCGCGGCCCGTCGCCTTTTTGATTTTCGCGAAAGTATCCGACATGATTTCCGGTATCTT
>JAIRRC010000031.1 GCA_031256175.1 Rickettsiales bacterium | reverse complement strand
ACGCCGCCGAAGGACGCGAAAACGGCTTTGCAGGAATACTGCCAAAAGAGCTTCGGCAAACTGCCCGAATATGTTTTCAAGGAAGAAACCGGCCCGTCGCACAATCCGGTGTTCAATGTTGAAGTGCGCGCAGGCGATAAAATTGCGAAGGGCGCGGGCCATTCGAAAAAATCCGCGACCATCCGCGCCGCCGAAGAAATGCTGAAATTGATATAATTGTCGTTGCTATTTATTCCCAAATATGCTATACTAAACGCATGAGAAACATAACTAAACAACTCTCTCTCTCTCTCTAGATTTCTGCGCTTTTTAGCGTATTTCATCCCTTCACAAGTTTTAACCCAAAACCACAACAACCTTAAAAAAGGAGAACACTGATGAACACGAAAAAACTGATGATACTGCCCGTCCTCGCCGCAATGGCCTTCGGCGCAACAACTGCGAGCGCCGAAATTATGGGTAAATTCAGCGAGGGCTGCACTTCACTGGGCGGCGCATTCGAACATCGCGAAGATGATGTGGACGACAATGCCTGTATCTTCCAAGCCGGCACGGACTGCGAAAGGGCTGCGGATTTTTCGGACGACTCCGCCGTGCAGGAATTCGTATGCAACGAGGACAAATGTTTCAAAGAATTGAAAGCGCTTGTTCCCGAAGTGCCGCTGTGGCTTAGCGCGGAAGACGAGGACGTCAGCCCTGTCAAATATAATTGCCAAACAAGCACGATAAGGATGGAGAATTTGAAGAAATAGCTCCACCTAACGGGACCGAATGGCCCCTTCCTTATTTTATCATGCCCGGCTTCGGTCGGGCATTTCATCATTATTTAGCTTTCGGTGGATTGTCGAAAGTGCAGTTGCCGTGGACCTTGTCCATTCCGATACCCAGCTCTTTCCCATAGACTTCCATGACATTTCCGAACATCGCGTCGGACCAATCGAATCCCAGTTCGGCCGCGGCAAGTTTTACCATTTGCTCGGAAGCGGCTTCGATTTCCGCGAAAGTTTTCAAGCCGGGCCAAGTATCCAGACAAACTTCCGCGCCGTCTTTCGTCCATTTTTCGCGTCTGTTTTCTTCGAAAGAATTTAATTTCAAACCGGATTCCGCCAGCAGCTCCGCCATGGTTTCGAAGTCGCCGACATCGCACTCGATTTCCTTCATGGACGATATGCCCTGCGATATGTCGCCCTTGGATTTAAGCGTCAGGGTGGTCTTGTCCCCCTGGTCGCGAAGGCGGAACCATCGCATCGCGCCGTCCTTCGGCGAAAGGAAAAATATCTTGCGTTTCATCAAACGCTCCGGCTCGGCCAGCGTGAAACGCGCGTCCGTCAGGCGCGTTCTTAAATCGTTGATATCAATGCCGATAAACCTGCATTCGAACTCGGTTTTCATATGTGAATATTAACCAAGATTTTATATTCTTGCAACATAATTTTTGGGTGGTATAATTGCGGTCAAAGGGGAAACAATGACCGAAATTCAAATACTATATGCGATTGCGGGCGGATTGGGATTTTTGCTGCTGATGATTTTGGGCGCGGTATCCGGCATATCGAAAAAATTGGACGCTTCGAATAAAATCGCGGCGGCGAATGGGACGGCGCTTAAAAACATCGCGAACAATCTCGCAACATATAATCAGCAGGATTCGTTTATAAATAACCTCGATATAGTCTATCAGGAATTGGCGCACCACCTAACGCCGGTTATGAAAGCGCTTGAAATCCAGCCGCGCCAAACTTTCGAGCATAATATATGGCGAATGACCGGCGGCCTGGTGGATGCCAAAGACCAGAATCCATTCGTGCTTGAACAGCTTCGCCGTAATATAAAACTGGATTCGGAATTCGCCAACAATGTCGATTCATTCCTGTTCAAGGCGAAAAAAATGTTGGAGCGTATGGCCGCATTGGACCCTGACGGAATCTTGGCGGCGGCGTTTTCGGACGGCCTGCTTGGCCAGACTATAACGATTTTCACATCGGCGCAGCAGCTGGCGGCGGCTTCGAAAAATGACCGCAATTAAGCCCGGAATTTCTGAAAAAATCATTCGCGAAATTTCCGCATTGCGCGAAGAACCCGGATGGCTTTTGGACTGGCGCCTGAACGCATTCGCAGCCTGGCAAAAAATGAAGGAACCGCATTGGGCGGCGATTGATTACGAAACGATAGATTATAGCGCCCTTACCTATTTCAAATCTTCCGCGCCCGCCGCGCCGACGGAAGACCTGACCGAAATCTACGACCGCTTGCATATTCCTAAACACGAACAGAAGGCGCTGATGGGCATGGCTGTCGACGTTGTGGAAGATTCCGAATCCATAAATACCTCTTTATCGGAAGAATTGAAATCCAAAGGCATAATATTTTTACCATTTTCAAAAGCGGTCCGGGAACACCCGGATTTGGTCCGCGAAAATTTGGGAAGCGTCGTGCCCGCGACCGACAATTTCTTCGCCGCGCTTAACGCCGCGGTTTTCTCGGACGGAACTTTCGTTCATGTCCCGGCAGGCGTGAAATGCCCGGTGGACTTGGCAAGCTATTTCAGAATCAATACCGCGCACATCGGCCAGTTCGAACGAACCTTGATAATAGCGGAGCCCGGCGCGGAATTGTCATATCTGGAAGGTTGCAGCGCGCCGCGCCGCCCTAATCATCAGCTTCATTCCGGCGTGGTGGAAATTTTGGTGAAAGAAAACGCGATAGTGAAATACGCGACGATTCAAAACTGGTATGCGGGCGACAAAAACGGGAAAGGCGGAATCCTGAACTTCGTCAGCAAACGCGGGCGGGTGGACGCGCGCGCGAAATTGCTCTGGACGCAGATGGAAGTGGGCAGCGCGATGACATGGAAATATCCGTCCAGCATTTTGGCCGGTGATAACGCGCATTCGGATTTTTATTCGCTTGCGATTACGCGCGGGCGCCAGCAAGCCGACACCGGAACGAAAATGATTCATATAGGAAACAATTCGACGTCCAATATAATGTCGGTCGGCGTCG
>JAIRRC010000018.1 GCA_031256175.1 Rickettsiales bacterium | reverse complement strand
GCCGGGACATTCATGAACGGCCTGACGCATATGGGCGCGGACAAAAGACCGGCGGGACGCATTTTGGACGGCGGCGCATACCAGGACAACGACACATCCCTTTCGCCGGTCTTGGCTGCCGCCGGATTCCGGCTAATCCGCCTAAAAACCGGAACGCCCGCCCGGCTTTATAAGGATTCGATAGACTTTTCGAAGCTGGAATCCCAGCCCCTGGAACAATGCGAAAACGCCCGCTTTTCATATACCGATGCCCGTCCGCGCGCCGCGTCGGCCGCGACCTGCCATATAACGCGCACAACGGACGCCGCGCACGAAATCATCCGCGACAATATCGCCGCCGCGCCGATGTATAGCGGCGATATAACGGGCGTCGGCCCCCGCTATTGCCCGTCTATCGAAGACAAGGTCATGCGCTTCCCGGAGCATAAATCCCACCATGTGTTCCTGGAACCCGAAGGCCTGGATTCGCCGCTTATATACCCGAACGGCATATCGTCTTCGTTCGGGGCGGACATCCAGGACAAATGGCTTCGGACGATTCCGGGTTTGGAAAACGTCCGCGTGGCCCGATACGGATACGCCATCGAATACGACGCGATAGACGCGCGCGAGCTTAAAACGACATTGGAATCCAAACGCGTCCCGGGCGTATTCTTCGCGGGCCAGGTGAACGGCACAAGCGGCTACGAGGAAGCCGCTGCCCAAGGCCTGATAGCCGGCGCGAACGCCGGCGCCCATGCCTTAAACCTTCCGCCTCTCGCCCTCGACCGGACAAATTCCTTTATCGGTGTTTTAATTGACGATATTACGACCCTGGGCCTGGACGAGCCCTATCGGATGTTCACTTCGCGTTCGGAATACAGGCTAAGCCTTCGCTGCGACAATGCGGTCCAGCGCATTGGTGAAACAGACCTTTTGACGGCGGGGCAGAGCGCCGCGCTGGCGAAAAACATGCCGGGAATTTTGGCGCGGACGGCCGAAATCGACAAGATGTATTCTGGCTATATATGCCGCCAAAAGGACGATATAGAAAAAGTCCGCGCGGCCATAAACCATAAAATCCCGGCGGATTTCGACTATATGACGCTTCCCGGACTGACGCTTGAATTGCGCCAAAAGCTGACCCGAAACCGCCCCGAAACCTTGCACGCCCTGTCGCGAATCCAAGGCATGACCCCGGCTGGGATTCTGGTTGTGCTAAGAAAGGTTAAGCAATGAAAACTATCCGCCGTCATGCTGGCGCATGCCAGCATCCAGTCAAAAAAGTGTCGCCGAAGGCGACGGCCTTATCACTGGACCCTGGCCTGCGCCAGGGTGACGGCTTAACATTCGTCGAATACTATTTCAAAACCATGACCAAGTCGCTGGATATGTCCCGCCTGACGGAACTATATTCGACGAACGAATTCACCTTCGCCGTTGCTGTTATCCTTACCGCCCAGGCGACGGATAAAAAGGTGAACGAGATAACCCCCGCGCTTTTCAAGGCCGCCGACACGCCGGAAAAAATGGCGAAGCTTGGCGAGGCGGGCTTAAAGAAACACATCAAAGTCATATCGTTTTTCAACAATAAAGCGCGGAACATCATAGCCATGTCGCGCATGCTGCGGGGCAGGGCGCTGCCCCGCGCAAAACCGGAATTGCTGCGCCTGCCTGGCATAGGCGAAAAGACCGCGAACGTCATAATGAACGTGCTTTGGGGCGCGCCCTTAATCGGCGTCGATACGCACCTGTTCAGATTGTCGCACCGGTTCGGCTGGTCGGCCGCCAAAACGCCGGAAAAAACCGAAGCGGATTTGGTGCGGATAATCCCGAAAAAATATCATGGAATAGCGAACCATGTCATGGTCATGCATGGAAGATATATCTGCAAAGCGCTGCGTCCGGATTGCGCGAATTGCCCCGTCCGCGCCAAATGCCCGTTTGCCAAAGGCGAATAAATTTCGAGGATAAACCGCCCCGCGGTGTATAACAATTACATAAGGGGCGGTTTTCCGAAGATAGTGGACGTTTTATACCGAAATTTTAGGCGGCTTCGCGCCCGATGGCCCTGTTATACGCCTCTATATGCTGGGATAGTTTTTTAGTGTCGTCGGCTGAAAGGGCGTCCTTCTTCGCTTCCTTGTCTTGAAGCTCTTTTATCCGCTCTATCCTGAATTTGGCGGAATCATAGAAGCCCTGCTCGGTTTCATGGTGGCGGAAAGGCGACCAGTCCTGGCTTTTGAAGTCGCCTGGGGCAAGGCCCATGCCGGCCGCGCGCGCGTCGGTTGCTTTCGCGCCGCTATTGTCCGAAAGATTGTTCCAGAATTCTATCATGCCGAACATCCTGTTCTTCTGCTTGGCCATAAGGCTTACGTTCGTCTCGTCAAGATTGCTGGTCGATTTCGTGATTTCGGGCGCGCCAAGGAACGACGTTATGGTCGAATCAATCTGGTCCAGCTTGGCGCCTATCGCGTCATAGTCCGGGCTTGCGGCGCCGAGGTTTATGCCCGCGTTCTTGAACACGCCCTTGATGTTCATGTTTTCCTTTATCTTTTTTACGACCTTGTCGCGTGCCGGCTTTGTATTGTCTATCTCGTCCTGCAAGGCGCCGATATTGTCGAAGTCGGCTTTCGCGGCCTCGTGGATTCGGGCGGTATTTCCGGCCTCGGCCGATGTCTTTTTGAGTTCGGCGGACGCGGTGACGTATTCCGACGATGCGGCGGCCATTGCGGACAACTTGGCGACCCTTTCCGCCCTTGCGGCGTTGTATTCGCGCGAAACGTCCAGACGCTTGTCGCGGACGTCGATAAGCCTGTCCTCTATCCCGGCAAGGCTCGCGTTGAGGGCTATCGCCCTGGCCGGGTCGCCTTTGGCCGCGGCTATGCTTTTTCCAATACTTGCCGCGCGGGTTTCAAGCTTTTGTATCTCGGCGTCAATTTTCCTAAGCTCCGCGCTTAGCCTGTTGGCTTCCAGGCGCGCCTTTTCGGAATCCTTGGCCGCGGCGTTCGCGGCGTTTTTCCTGGCCTCCGCGTCGCTTCTGGCGGCCGCGTTCAGCGCTTCGGCCGATTTCGCGGCGGCTTCTATGCTTCCCGTCCCGGCGGTCGGCAGAACCCCGTAATTGTTGATGAAGTCGGCGTTCGCCTTTTGCAGCTTGTCCTCGGCCTCTTTTATCTCGGCGTCCCTTTTCTTGAATTCCACGCGCAGTTCTTGGACGCCCTTGATTTCGGTGTATAGCGAATTGTCGTTGATTCCCGGGGATTTTCCATCCGGCAGGCTGGAAAATTTCGCGCCTGGAAGATGGCTTTCCAAAGCCGCCTTGAACCTTGCCTTCTGGCCCGCGTCCAGCTTCAAGAATTCGTTTTCCCAATCGTTCATCCTGGCGTTTTGGCTCCATTCCTCGCCGGCTTTAAGCTTGAACTTCCTGTTCATGACAAGGTTTCTTATGGCGACGGCGCTTTCGAAGGCCGCGCGCGCGCCGATATTCATCCCCATGTCCATGGCTTTCGCGAAGAATTGGAGCGGCGCCGGCTGGAACATGGGAAGGCCGGCGAACAGGCCCCAGTCCAGTTCCTTGAATTCCTTGCGTCCGGGCGTGCCCCAAAGTCCGTTGTGCAGGACGAACAGGGCTTCCATTATGGTTTTTGCGGCCCGCTCGACCACTGGGTTCGGGGACGGGGCGGCGCGCTTTATGACTTCTTGGACAAGCGCCCTCGCCTGTTTTCGCGAGCGGAGCGCCCCCGCCACCATTTCCGGCGCGTCGCCCTGTATGCCGCCAAGGATTTCAAGGGACGACTTCACGACCTGGGAGGCCGAGCCGCCGAATTTTCCGGCCTTCTCGTCCTCTTCCATCCTTTTCATGAAGGCGGGCAGGCCGTCCTTAGGGTCGAATGGGGGATTGTCGTATATGAACGCCATCTGCATTATCTCGCGGGCGTCCTCCATTTCATAGGTGTGCTCCAAGTGCTTGTCGGCAATCTTGGTTATGCGGTTCCTTGCGAAGCTTTTCAGATTCTCTTTCGCCCATTTCCAGCCGGACAGCTCGTCGCTTATGGGGAACGCCAGGTGCTTGAAGGCGAAATCGTCGCTTTTGACTATGGTTATCGGCCGCGAGAATATCTTGCCGCCCAAAGTCGCAAGCTCGCCAAGGGAATCCCTCGGGGTGTAATACAAATCGTTCAGGAATTTCCTGTAATTCTTCTTGAAGTCTTCGAATCCGCGCGGGTCTATCGAGAATCTATCCCTGCGGTATGCGTCTATCTGCTGGCCCAGCGTTCTGATTTGCCCCTCGGTAAGGCCGCCCAGGTCATAGACTTGATTCCCCGCCGCGTCCTTTTCCAAAAGGCCTTTCAGTGCGATTGTTATCTGCCTGAGGTTTTTTTCGTCGAAATTGCCCGACCTAAGGGTATAGATGGAATCGGTCAGGGCCTCCGCATAGGGCTTGTTGTTGGTATACGCCTCGTCGTTCTTATAGAACAGGTCTATAAGCTTGTTCATCAGCGCGTCGTCGTTTTTCGCGCCTTTTGGTTCGCGGAACGGGGCCTTGGGCTGCGGGAACATGTCTTCCCATTTTAATTCGTTCCCCTCGTTGAATATGCGGCCCCTAAGCAGCGGCTCTTGGATGGTTTCCAATGCGTCGTGCTCGCGCGCGTTGATTATGAAATTCTTCGAGTCTTTGTAAAGTTGCAGGGTTTGTTCGTCGGTAAGCTCCGGCTCGTCCTGGACTATGTTCCACTTGTACATGAACTTGCCGAGGCGCTTTTCCGCCTTCAAATCCAGGTATTTCGCCAGCTGTTCGGGCCGAAGCTTCCCGAAATGGGAATGGTTGTAATACGCGTCCAAAAACTTTGTAAGGGTCGAATACTTCGCCATCTTTCCATGCCTTGTGGTTCTATACCCCAATTATAACCGAAAATCGAAAAAATTCAAGAAAAACCCTTGATTTATTGAAATTTTCCGTAATAATGACCCATCCCCATGGGCCCACGCATTGCCCCAAGGATAAAAATAAAAAAAGAAACCCGCGCGAAAGCGCGACAAAACAAACGGGCCCCGCGGCCGAGCAAGCAAAGCGAAGCGGAGGCCGTGGGAGAAAAAAATGCCGAAACTGAAAACCAATTCGTCCGTGAAGAAACGCTTCCGTGCGACCGCGACCGGGAAAGTCAAAGCCCAGGCCGGAAACAGAAACCACTTCAAATCCAAACGCTCTTCGCGCGCCCTTGTCGCATGCCGCCACGGCAAAATCATGGGCGACGCGCATAAGAAGCAGATTAAAAAATTGTCGCCTTACGGCTTGAAATAAAGGAGATTTGATATGGCACGTGTGAAACGCGGAATACAAACCAAAAAAACCCACAAGAAAGTTCTGGATAAGGCCAAGGGCTACCGCGGCCGCCACCATACGACCCTTCGCGCCGCGCGCGAAAAGGTGGAAAAAGCCGGCCAATACGCCTATCGCGACAGGAAAGCGAAAAAGCGCGAATTCCGTTCGCTCTGGATTATCCGCATAAACGCCGCCGTGCGCGAAGCGGGCATGTCGTACTCGCAGTTCATGAACGCATTGAAGGGCATGAATGTCGGGCTGGACAGGAAAGTCCTGGCCGAAATGGCATACGACAACGATGCGGCCTTCAAAACTTTGATTGAGAACGCGAAGCGATTTATAAGCGCGAAAACGAAATAAGGCGGCGCTTTATATTACGAACACGAAAAGCCGCGCCCCCGCGCGGCTATTTCATTGGTTCCCCTCCTGCGGAGGGGTGCCCGAAGGGCGGGGTGGTCCTTTTGGGCAGGTCCGTAAAGACCACCCCGGCACCTGCGGTGCCACCCCTCCGCAGGAGGGGAACTTAAAGGAAAAGGAAATGATAGGGTCTATATTAAAGATGAAAACTTTGGAAGAATTGCAGAAAGCATATTCCGAAGCATTAGGTAAAAATGGTTTCATAACTCTTCGTTTGAAAGAAATGAAAAATCTTTCCAACGAGGAACGGACAAAACTCAATGAAGAAAGTTCAGCTATTCGCGACGCCTTCCGCAAGCGCCAGGATGAATTGGAAAACGAATCCACGATGGCGAAGCTGGCCGAAGAAAAGCTGGACGCGGACGCGCCATTCGAATCGGCGCCGGCCGGTCGCGGGCGTCTTCATGTAATGACCCAAAGCTTCTATGAAATCGCGAAAATATTTTCCGGCATGGGATACGGCCTGCGTTCCGGCCCGGAAATCGAGGACGACTGGCACAATTTCACGGCGCTGAACGCGCCGGATTTCCATCCCGCGCGCGACATGCAGGACACCTTCTTCGTCGAAGGCGGCAATGTCATGCGCACCCAGACGTCCGCCGTCCAAATCCGGGCGATGGAAGCCGAAGGCGTGCCGATAAAAATCTTCTGCCCGGGCACCACCTTCCGAAAGGAAATGGACGCGACCCATTTCCCGATGTTCCATCAGGTCGAAGGCCTGGTCGTGGGCAAGGACATAAACCTGACGGACCTTGTCGCCGACATAAAGACATTCCTTGAAAAATATTTCGGGCGTCCCATGAACCTTAAAATCCGCTCGTCCTATTTCCCCTTCACCGAGCCATCCGTCGAAATCGACATAGAATGGAAAAACGGAAAATGGCTTGAAGTAATGGGCGCGGGCATGGTGCATCCCGCTGTCTTGCGGAATGTCGGCGCGGACCCGGCTGTTCACCAGGGCTTCGCCTTCGGCTTCGGATGGGAGCGTCTGGCAATGCTTAAATACGGCCTGCCCGACGGCCGCAAATTCTACGACAACGATATTCGTTGGCTTAAAGCGAAGGGGTTCTAAAATGCGGTTCACATACAAATGGCTGTTGGATTATCTGGATACGGACGCGGACGCGGGGGCCATCGCGGACAGGCTTACGAACATAGGCCTTGAAATCGAAAGCCTGGAATTCCCGGTCGTGCCCGTCGCGGCGAAAATCGTCGAATGTTCCGACATACCCGAAACCCGTCTGCATTTATTGAAAGTCGACGACGGCACAGGCGTTCTTCGCCAGGTCGTATGCGGCGCGCCGAACGCGCGCTCGGGGATAACGGGGGCGCTGGCGCTGCCCGGCTGCCGCGTCGCGGGCATGGAAATCAAGGCCGGAAAAATACGCGGCCATGAAAGCCGTGGCATGATGTGCAGCGAAAGGGAACTGGAAATATCCGACAACCACGACGGCATAATCGAACTTGAAGATACCGCGCCCGGAACCATTCTGCGCGCCGCGGACGACGCCGTCTTCGAAGCGAAAATCCTGCCGAACCGCCCGGACTATCTTGCGGTCCGCGGTATCGCCATAGACCTGGTCGCAAGCGGTCTTGGAAAATTTAACGACGCGGTCCCTGCCGCGCTGGAAGGCGCGGCGGCGCGCAAGGCTGTTATAAAAAACAAAGCGGCCTGCCCGGTATATCGCCTGGCCGAAATAAAAAACATAACAATCGCGCCAAGCGCGCACCTGGTTCGGGACCGCCTGTCGGCCATCGGAATCACGCCGAGGGGCGCCCCGATAGACGCGACGAATTATATCTGTTATGACTTGGGCCAGCCCATGCATTGCTTCGACGCGGACGAGATTTCGGGCGACATCATAATCCGCAATGCTTCGCCGGGCGAAAAATTCACCGACCTGTTCGGAAAAACCCATACCTTGGCGGAAACCGACCTGGTGATTACGGACGAGAAGGGAATCCTTGCGCTGGCCGGAATCGTCGGCGGCGCGCGCGGCATGACGACCGAAAAAACCAAGAACATCATGCTTGAATCCGCTTATTTCGAGCCGGTAGGCATAAGGAAGACCGCCCGGCGCCTCGGACTTTCGACCGACAGCAGCTTCCGGTTCGAGCGCGGCATAGACCCTACCATCACGGAAAAATCCCTTGCCGCCTGCGCGCGCGTCATAATGAAAACTTGCGGCGGCGAAATCGCGGGCGTTTTCACCGCGGGCGAAAATCCGAAAGACGGCCGCCTTATAGAATATTCGCCCGCGCTTCTTAAACAAAAAACCGGAATCGATATGCCCGCCGCGGAGCAAAAGGCGATTATCGAGCGATTCGGTTTCGGCGTCGAAGCGTCCGGCGCGGTTTGGAAGGTAAAACCCACCGCGGCGCGCATAGACATAACGATTCCCGAAGCGATAGTGTCCGACCTTGTCCGCATATACGGATACGACAATATCAAGACGGGCGAAGCGAAAGTCGCCGATGTCAATCCGTCCTTCCCCGAGCTTGACGTCAAATCGTTCCTGGTGGGCAGGGGCCTTTCCGAAATCCGCCCCTATGAATTCGGCGATTCGAAAAAGGAAAGGTTGCTTGGGGACAAACCGGGCGTCATGGTCGTGAATCCCATCATAGACACCTTTGATACGGCGCGGAATTCGCTGGTCCAGGGCATGCTGGATGTAATCGCCGACAATGACAGATGGAAGCGCAGCAATCTTAATCTGTTCGAGCTTGGCGTAGTGTTCGACGGCAATCAGCCGGGCCGGCAGCACGACCAATTGATTATCGCGCGCACCGGCGTTTTCGGCGATAAAGTCGGCGTGAAGCGCGGCCGCAATGTCGGAATCTACGATGTGCGCGAAGACCTGCTTGCGCTTTTCCCGGGCGGCGTCGCGCGGAATCATTCGGCGCCCGACAAATGGATGCACCCCTTCCGCGCCGGGGAAATTATTGCCGCTGGCGCCGTGGTCGCGGAATTCGCCGAACTGCATCCGATGGTCGCGAAAAAATTCGGAATCAAGACGAACGTCGTCCTGGGCCTTGTCGATGATGCGGCGAAAATTCCGGCGCAAAAATCCGCCGCCATGGTCATGGACGCGAAGAACGACCCCGAAAACGACTTCCCGGAATTCCCGCTTATAACGCGCGACTTCGCGTTTATTACGGACGATGCGGGCGCGCTGCTGGACGCCGTGAAGGATTTGGCCTATGAAGCCAATATCTTCGACACTTTCATAATGCCTGATGGAAAAAAATCCGTAGCCGTCGAATTGGTTGTTCAGCCGGCCGCGAATATGACGGACGCCGACCTGGCCGAATTCCAGAACAATGTTATAAGGGCGGCGGAAAAAACCGGCGCTAAGCTGCGGTCTTAGGCAAATGGTCGAAGGCGGCCGCGCGGAACGCCTCGCGAAGGGCGGCGGCTGATTCGTTTTCGCTTAACCCTTGCTGTTCCAAATAGATTATCTGCGCGGGGTTTTCCTTCTGTATGGCGGCGCCGTGCGACGCTTTCACCCCCGCGCTTTTTATGAACTGGCCCGGCGAAAGCCGCACGGACTTGACGCCCCGGTCCGCCAAAACGCCGAAATCGATGGAATTTTCGATGTTTTTAAGGCCGCGCGGTATATTCGCCGCCGCGCTGGCGGCGGTCGAAGAACCCGCCGCGGCTTCTATCCGAACATCGACCGATATTTCGGAATTGTCGCCAAGATGGTTTGCCATGATAATGATTTCCGCCGCGCCCTTGTTTTCGATAAAGATTCCAGCCTTGAATTTTGCGCCCTTTGCGGCGTTTATTTCGATTTTTCCCGCCGCCCCGTCCAGTATGGCGGTCAAATACGCGGTTTCACCGCTTTTAACGTCGATTTTAGGGGGCAAATGGCTTCCCCCTTGGACGATATAGTGAACGGGTCCTTCGCCCCTTGTATCCGATAAATCCGGCCGCTCCGCCCCGTCCAGCCAGACCCGGGTCCGGGCGGGGAAAACCGGTATGGCGAATCGCTCCCATAGATAATTCATTTGCTTTTGCCTTGTTTCCAATTATTATAACCGAAACGAAAGGATATACAATGGGTTTTAAGTGCGGGATTGTGGGATTGCCGAATGTCGGAAAATCAACCCTGTTCAACGCGCTCACCGCGACCCTTGGCGCTGAATCGGCGAATTATCCTTTCTGCACCATCGAACCTAACTCGGGCGCGGCCATAGTCCCGGACGAAACCCTTGCGGCCCTTGCGGCGACCGCGAAGTCCCGAAAGATAATCCCCGCCCAAATCGAATTCATAGACATAGCCGGCCTGGTGAAAGGCGCAAGCGCGGGCGAGGGGCTGGGCAACAAGTTTTTAGGCCATATCCAGGCGGTGGACGCGATAGTCCATCTTGTGCGCTGCTTCGACGACGACAATATCATTCACGTGGCGAACCGGATAGACCCATTGGACGATATCGCGACGATAGAGCTTGAATTGCAGCTGGCCGACCTTGAATCAATCGAGAGGCAAATCGCGAACCTTTCGAAAAAGGCCAAAAGCCAGGACAAGGACGCGATGAAACTATTGGCCGAAGCGGAAATCGTTCGGGACGGCCTGCGCGCGGGGAAATCGGCGCGCGATTTTGGGCGGGGGAATTCTTTCAATCTTCTTACGGCCAAGCCCGTCATGTATGTCTGCAATGTCGCCGAAGACATGGCCGGCGGCGACGAAGTCGTGAATAAATTCGGCGGCATAAAAATCTCGGTCAAGATAGAGCAGGAGATTTCAGCCATAAATGACCCGGTCGAGAAAAAAGAATTCATGGACGCGCTTGGGCTGCCGGAAACCGGCCTGGCGAAAATTATAAAGGCCGGATATAAATTGCTGGGCCTTCAAACATATTATACCGCGGGCCCGAAGGAGGCGCATGCCTGGACCATCCATGCGGGGGATACGGCGCCCAAGGCGGCTGGCGTCATACATACCGATTTCGAAAAGGGCTTCATCCGCGCCGAAGTCATAAAGGCCGAAGACTATATCAAACTGGGCGGCGAGGTTCCGGCCAAGGAAGCCGGCAAAATGCGCCTTGTCGGCAAGGACTATGTCATGCAGGAAAACGACGTCTGCCATTTTTTATTCAATAACTAAACTTTTTTGGGCCCCGCAAAACCGCCGAAGCCAAGCCTGTGCCGCGCCCGAAGGGTGCGAAGCATAGGCGGACGTTAAGGGCGGATTTTGCGGGGAAAGGGCGTCTGTCATTTTTTATTCAATAATTGACGATTTTAATCGTCATACTGGCGAAAGCCAGTATCCAGTAATAAAACCTGCGTTAGCAGGTAATATGATTATAGCTTATTGACTTGATGCTGGCCTACGCCAGCATGACGAAGGTTACATCTC
>JAIRRC010000040.1 GCA_031256175.1 Rickettsiales bacterium | reverse complement strand
TTAACCATTTTCGCGACTTCGGCGGCGAAGTCTTCCTGGACCTTCTCTATCCCGTCGCCAAGCAGGAAATACACGAAGCCGACCAAGGCCGCGCCGTTTTCCGCAAGGACCGCTTTGACCTTTTTGGTCTGGTCCATCACGAATTCCTGTTCTTCCAGCACGATTTCCGAGAAGAATTTCTGTATGCGGCCTTCGACCATCTTGCCCACGATGTTTTCGGGCTTGCCGTTGGTCGCGCCGCTTTCAAGGAAGAATTTCTTCTCCTTTTCTATGACGCTTTCAAGGACGTCGCCGGATTTCGCGAAGTCGGGCTTGGTCGCCGCGACGTGCATCGCGATTTTCGAGCCGACTTCGGCCAATTTCGCCTTGTCCGCGCCGGAAAGGCCGACCAAGACGCCGATTTTGCCCATGTTCGGCGCCGCCGCGTTATGTATATAGGTCGAAACGACGTCGGCCTTTATCGAACCCATTCTGCGGACCGACATATTTTCGCCAATCGTCGCGACAAGGTTCGTAAGGTCGGCGTTCATCGCTTCGCGCGTTTTTTCCAAGTCGCCGTTCGCGCCAAGCGCGGCCGCCGCGGTATCCGCGACAAGCTTTTGGAATTTGTCGTTCGCGGCCACGAAATCCGTTTCCGCGTTCACTTCGACGACGACGCCGAACCCGTCCCTTGCGGCAACCGCCACAAGTCCGTTCGACGCCACGCGGCCCGATATTTTGCCCGCCTTCAATATGCCCTTGTCGCGAAGCCAATCCGTCGCGGCGGCGATGTCGCCGTTCGTTTCCGTAAGCGCTTTCTTGCAGTCCATCATGCCCGCGAAGGTTTTATCGCGAAGCTGTTTGACCATACCCGATGTGATTTCCGCCATTTTATTCCCCTTTCGCTTTTTCGACCATCTTTTCGCGGCGGACGTTGCGCGCTTCGGATGTCTTCGATTTTTCCTTCAATTCCTTCGCGATGGTTTCGTCCTCTATCTTGTCTTCCGCTTCGCGGGCGTCGCCCTTCGCTTTTTTCACGTTGTCGCTACCAAGGCGCTTTTCGATTCCCGACAGAATCGCCTCGACGAACAGGTCGCAATAAAGATGTATCGCGCGCGTGGAATCGTCGTTGCCCGGCACCGGAAATCCGACCAGGGACGGATTCGCGTTCGTGTCGCAAATCGCAATCGTCGGAATGCCAAGGACCGCGGCTTCCTTCACCGCATTATATTCGTGCGGGACGTCGATGACAACGACCGCCTGCGGCGTGCCGTGCATATCCAAAATGCCGCCGAAGGTTTCGCGGAGCTTGCCGACTTCCTTCTCCATATTAAGGATTTCCTTTTTGGTAAGGCCGAGCTGGACGCCCTCCTCTATCTGCTTTTCCATGTTCTTCATGCGGCGAATCGACTGGGAAATAGTGCCCCAGTTCGTCATCATGCCGCCAAGCCAGCGGTTGTTCACGTAGAACTGGCCGCAGCGTTCGGCGGCTTCCTTCACGATTTCCTTCGCCTGGTTCTTGGTCGCGACGAACATGATTTTGCCGCCCGCGGCCGCGACGGCTTCAAGCTCGGTCAGGGCGCGGTGCATAAGCGGCGCGGTTTTGTTAAGGTCGATTATGCGGATGGAATCCTTTATGCCGTAGACATAAGGGGTCATCAGCGGGTCGAAGCGGCGCGTGTGGTGCCCGAAATGGACGCCCGCTTCCAGCAGCTGCTTCATTGTGAACTTCGGTAAAGCCATTTTTTATCCTTTTGTTTTACCAGTTGCGCTTCGGCGGATTGGGACATTCCTTTCGGAACACTGGATGGCGGCGAACCGCCTTTAATCTCGCCTGTTTATTTTCCGCCTTCGTTCTTGCGAACTTCGGCGCGACTTCGCGCCGTTTCAGACAGATGTGGGTATTTTATACGCCCCCGCGCGGAAATGCAAGCGGTTTATTCTGGTTTTGAGGAATCCGCAGGCAAAGAAACGCGGAGGGTGTCGCCCGAATTATACACGTTCGCGCCTATGGCGCGCAGGCCGTTCGAAAAGCCGCGCGACGATGTATCCGGGATTTTGCCGTAAATCTGGCTGCCGCCGATACTGGTAATCTGCACGCCGCCCCTGTTCTGGACGCCTGCCTCGCGCAATTTCGTATTCATCCATTTCCACTGCTTCAAGCCTTCGGGCAGATTGAACGCCACCGCCGTCCAGCCAGATTCGGAATTATTCAGCGCGCCGCCCTTTATATTATTTTTCGAAAACCAGCCGCTTAACGCGGCGGGGTCAAGGTTTATCGTTATATTCGCCGTATATGTAGTCGCCGACCTGCGCTCGTTCTCTATGCTCATCGATTTGACCAGGACCTGCGCGTCAGCGTCCGAAAAACCTTCCAGAACATTATCCAGCTTGTCGGACGAGTCCGAGGCCGAGCGGCGGATGATTTCCATCGTCAGGTATTTGCGCGCGTCGGAAACCGCCCGGTTTTTCGCCGCGACCGAGTTTTCCGCAGTCGCTTCGAACGCGCGCGACGCGGTCAAGTCGCCTGCGGCGTAGGACGCGCCTGTGGCCACAAAAAATGCGCACAATACAAGGGAATAAAGTCTTAGGTTAAACAGATTCATTGAATGCCCTGCTATTTTATTTGGGGATAATAGCACCGGGTTTATTAAATGTAAAGTCAGAAAAATAAGGATTTATACGATTTGAGATTCTGACCTTCGTCAGAATGACAAATGAATAATACAATGGACCCCGGCCTACGCCGGGGTGACGGATGTGGATGAGGTCCCGGGTCGCGCTACGCTTGCCTGGGATGACATTTCTGCGGAATTAGAATTTGGCAGTGAGGCCGGCGCGCACGCCCGAAGTTCTATAACGCGCATTGACTTCCTTCGCCAATTTCGAACTTTTGCCGAACTCCTGATAGCCGAACGAGCCCGGCGCATAGAATGTTTCCGCATCCGCCCCGTCCACCTTATAATAGTCCCAATTCCAGCCCAGGTTAACCGCTATATTATCCGTCAGTCCGGCCGTATATTTCAGGTTCAATCCATAATGAAGTCCCGAGAAAATCGGCGCGCTGTCCTTTATGCTGGTCGGGTGCGCCCAATCCGCGCGGTATGGTTGGTCGGCTTCCGCCGTATAGCCCGGGAATCCAAGTTCCAGCCTTAGGTTGAAGCCGGAATTTTGCGCGGTTTTCATCTCTATATCCGTCGCCAAGAACGGGCCCGACCAAGACACATTATATTCGTGAGTGACGCCTTCCAAATAGGCCGCTTCGGACAGGGTAAGGAAGAACGGCTCGCCGTAGTCGTCGAAGCCTTCCACCCAGCCGCCGAAGAAATATGTTTCGCCGTCTATCGTCAGAACTATCTGGCAGCCGTTGCAATTAGTCGCGACGTCTTTCAGCAGGCCGATTTCCCTGTCGTCGACTATAAGCGCTTGGACCGCCATCGTCATCATATTCTGGCCTATCGCCTTGAATTGCTCGTGCCGATAACCGACCGACGGCTTTATTTTGACCGATTCGCCGATTTGGAATCCGTCGCCCATGCCGATGGACGCGAAGGCGCCCAACGAGGTGCCCTGTCCTTGCTCGCCCACGCCGAATATCAGCTGGCTTACGCCGAAATAGACCGGCTGGTTGCCGTTAACCGCGGGCGAATAAAGGCTTATGGTCGGGGCCGAAGGCGTTTGATTGAACCCGGCATAGCCCACGAAGACGCCGCCCTGCGACATATCGTCGTCGGTTATGCTGCCGCTTTCGCCCTGGCTGCCGATTTCGAATCCGCCCTTCACTTCCAGCTTCACGCCGCCGACCGCGAATTCGTATCCGGCCGTGCCGCCGAATTTCATCCAGGTCATATTATTGAAATTTATTTCCGACTGGGTTTCGTTCATCGAAAAGCCGAAGTCCGAATTGTCATAGCCCGCGTGCGCCGTCAATGTGAAGCCGTTGCCGAATATCTGGCCGCCATTATTGTTCTGCTGTTGCTGCTGGGCCTGCTGGCCGCCGAATCTCGACGCCTGCTGGTTCTGCGGAAGATACTGCTGCTGCCCTTGCGGGGAATACTGCGAATAGCCGCCGCCAGCGCCGAACTGCTGCGACATTCTGTTCTGCTGGCCCGCGCGGTTCTGGACGCCGCTTGCCTGCGAATTCGCGTAGTTTCCGTAGCTGTTCGCGCCGTAGTTATAATAGGTGCCCGCCGCGTGAACCGCGGAAAAGCTTACTATTGCGCCTATAAATCCGAAAAGAATTTTTTTCATCCCTCTATTCCCTTAGTATGTGTCGAGTCATTATATCATAAAAAGCGCCAAATAAAAAAAGAAAAACCCGCCTTTCGGCGGGTTTCCAATTTAGGATTAAATACTATCGGGGTTTATCCAGCGGCCGTTTTCAAGCAGGCCCGGATTCGAATTCTCGGACCGGACGGCTTTCATAGCTTTTTTGGCTTCGCCGGCCGAAAGTCCGACGACGCGCACTTTGTGCATGCCGCCTTCATCGACAACCTTCACATTGCCGACGCCAGCTATGCGGTTGGCCACGGCATCCGCGCTTTCCCTGGAATAGAACGCGCCGACCTGGACCGAATACGGCCCGCCTTCGGCGGTATCTTCCACGACGTCTATTTTATTAACGGCCGCGCCGGACGAGCCCAAGGTAAGGTCGCGGAGCGCTTCCGATTCCTCGCGCTGGACGGTTATCTGAACATGGGTCGGGCCAGTCATGCCAAGGCGCGCCGCCACGGCCTGCGAAACGTCCATCGTCCGAGAATTCACGAAGGGCCCGCGATTGTTCACGCGCGCCAAGACGCTGGCGCCGTTGTCAAGGTTCGTTATCTTCACAATCGTCGGAAGCGGCAAAGTCTTATGCGTCGCCATCAGCTTGTCGTTGTCGAAGATTTCGCCGTTGGTCGTCGTATTGCCGTTAAGCTCGGCCGGAATGATTCCCGCGATTCCGGTTTCGTTGTAGTTCATGTCCTCTATCGGCAGATATTGGACGCCGTCGATTTTATATTCCGTGCCGATGAAATATTTCGGCGCTTTTTCGAACAGATAGGCAGGGGCCGCGTCGACCTGGGTCGCGGCGTCACCCGCGCGCGACATGCGGACCGGCGCGCCGTATTCGCCCGTCAATTTTTCTTCCGGCATCGCGTTGTTGCCGTCCTGGCAGGCCGCCAAGGCAAGCGGAACAACCATCGCGCATAGAATTTTCTTTAACATAAGACTCCTCCTGTTTATAATGTCCTTTCGCGACTATTTTATCATATTTTCAGGGTATTTACAATATTAAAAAAGGGCGGGGAAATTCCCGCCCTTTTTATTTACATATCTTTCTTTTTCTTGCAGGCCGCCATCTCCCACCAAATGGCGAAGGCCGGGGCCAGGAAGAACACCGCGTTCAGTATGCTGCCTATGCCAAGCAAATCCAGCATGAAGAAGTGCGCTTCGTCCGCGTTCATGCGCATGACGTTCTGCACCATGACCATATACGCCGGCACCAAGGTAAAAAGCCAAACCGCGAACATCATGACGTAATTCACCGCAAAGGCGCGGAATTTCACGTTGCGTTCGGTGCGAAGCTTTTCCATTTTCTTCTGGAACTTGAATTCAGCCCAGTCTTTCGCGTTCATATTGTCCCTCATATTTGTCTCCTTTGGTTGATGAAAGGATTTTAACATAGAAATTAGAAGATTTTAATAAGAACAAATGACCATACGGCGGCGGCGTTAAGGATGGCCAGCAAAACCAGCGCGCTGCCGATGTCCTTGGCCTTTTTCGACAAAGGGTGGCGTTCTTCGGATATGCGGTCGACAACGGCCTCTATCGCGGTATTGGCCAATTCGGCAATCAAAACCAGGAACAGCGAAGATACAAGCAGCGCCTTTGTAGCCAAGCCGAACGGCAGCAGAAGCGCGACTGGGAACGCGACGGCGAATACGGCCAATTCCTGGCGGAAGGCGGGTTCGGACCGCGCCGCGGACGCCAGGCCTTCGAACGAATAACGAAATGCTTTTAGAATGCGGTTCATGTGTTCCTTATTATAGTTTTGCCAGCCCAGCCTTCGCCCTTCGGGCTATGGCGGGCACTGAATTTTGCAACCAAACGAAGTTTGGGCAAAATTCGTGGTGCTGGAAACAAGATTCGAACTTGCGACCTACTGATTACAAATCAGTTGCTCTACCAGCTGAGCTATTCCAGCATTTGTGGGATTATGCCGAAATTTCGGGAAAGTTCAAGCGAATAATCCCGGGGACGGCGCTTATGTCGATTTCGGGGGCGCGGCCCAAGACCCAATCCGCAACGTCCATCAGCGGCGTTTCCGAATCGCGCGGGTGGCCCACGCCGATGCGAATCCTGAAATAGTCTTTCCCGACCGCTTCGTCTATGCTTTTAAGTCCGTTATGGCCCGCCGCGCCGCCGCCGGTCTTTGTCCTTATATCGCCCGGCTTCAAGTCCATATCGTCATGAATCACTATAACATTAGCCAAAGGAACCTTATAAAACGCCATCAATTCCCGAACCGCCCGACCCGACAGATTCATGAAAGTTTGCGGTTTCGCGATTATCGCACCGCCGACTTTCGCGGTCAGCGAATTTTTCCAGACCTTGAATTCATTGCCGCACGCCAACAGGTCCGCGGACTTGAATCCCATATTATGCCGGGTGCCGTCGTATTTCGCTCCGGGATTGCCCAAACCTATAATCAGCCACATATCATATATCCTTGACTTACACTGACAATCTTAGCACCATAAGCCTATAAAATCAAACAAAAGGATTGAAAATGAAGAAACTTAGCGCATTTATGCTCGCCGCCGCCATCTCGGTCCCGTTCGCTTCGGCGTCGGCCGGCGTCGTCGACCCCTATGCCGGCATATCGGTCGCGGGCGCGAACGCCTATTTCTCGGGCGGGTTGGACAACAGCCCCTATACGGCGCTTGGCGTTCAGGCCGGAATCAAGGTTCCCTTCGTCCGGGGCGAGCTGGAATACAACAGGATGTTCCACAAGGACCTTTCCATGGGCCTTGGCGCCGTCAACCTTTATTTAGAGCCCTTCCCCTTCATCCCCGTCGTCAGCCCCTATGTCGGCATAGGATTCGGCCGCGTTTTCGACGCCAAAGTCGACGGCGTAACGCTGAACAGCGTCGGGCTTTTCCAGAGCATGCTGGGCCTCGGCGTCAGCATACCCAAGTTCCCCGTCCGCTTCGACGCGGAGCTGCGCGGCATATTCGCGGGCGACATGAATCCCAAGACGGACACCTTCGACAAGACCGCCGTCATGGGCGCCTTCGAACTGCGCCTAAAAGCCAGCTACGTCTTCTAAGCGGCCATGCTTACCATAATCGACGGGAACAATTTATTGTTCCGGGCTTTTTACGGCATAAAGGGAAACCTGTCGCGCAGGGACGGCGTGCCCACCAACGCGATTTATGGATTCTGCACCATGGTTCTGAACCTACTGGCCAAGGCGCGTCCGGGCGATTCGTTCGCGGTCGCCTTCGACGCGGCGCGGCAGAATTTCCGGCACAGCATATATAAAGACTACAAGGCCAACCGGGCGCCCACGCCGGACGCCCTGCGGCCGCAGGTTCCGCTTGCGCGCGCGGCCGTCCGCGCCATGGGAATCGAGAGCTTGGAAATCGAAGGGTATGAGGCCGACGACATCATAGCGACGCTTGCGCGGCGGCGTTGCGACACAGGCGACGTCATTCAAATCGTCAGCAGCGACAAGGACCTGATGCAGCTGATTTCGGACTGCACCACCCTTTACGACGGCATGAAGGAACAGGTTCTGAACGCCGCGCAGGCGTTCGACAAGTTCGGCGTGCCGCCTGCGAAAATTCTCGACGTCCAGGCGATTATCGGCGACGCGGTCGACAATATTCCGGGCATTCCGGGCCTTGGGCCCAAGGCCGCGGCGAAACTTATAACCGAATTCGGAAGCCTTGACGGCGTTTATGAAAACATCGACAAGGTCGCGCCGGAGCGGGTAAAAAATCTATTGGCGCAGCATAAGGACTCCGCCTATATGTCGCGCCGGCTTGCCGCACTGGACGAGAGCGCGCCCGTGCCCGACACGGCCGGGACGCGCGAATGGAAGCCCGACCTGGACGCCATGGTGAATTTCTTCCAGGCCGAAGTCGAAAGCCCTTCCCTTGCGGCGCGCGCGAAAAAACTTTTCGGCGCGGGCGCGGCCAAGCCGGTTCGGACGCAAGACCTTGACACTTTCTTATCGAACGTGAAATCCAAGCTCGCGGTTTCAATCGAATCATCCGGCGCGAACTATATGACCGACAGGATAACCGCAATCCATCTCGCGTCCGAAGACGGCGCCGCCCATGTTCCTTTGTCGCATGCGGCCGGCTCGCTTTTCGGCGACGCGAACTGCGGCGCGCGCCCGGAGGAAGTTTTCGCCGCGCTGCGCCCCGTTCTTGAAAATCCGGACGTCCTAAAAATCGGAAGCAACCTTAAATTCGCGCTTCACATGTTCGAGAACGAAGGCCTGGACGCCCTGAAAATCGTGCCCGTCGCCGACATCAATCTTATGGCTTATGCGCTGGGTTCGGGCGCGGCCAAGCAATATATCGCGAATTCGGCGGAAGATTCAATCGCGCTGTATGACGAGCTGCGCGGCCTGCTGGACGCTTCCAAAAAATCGAAAAGGATTTACGAGGAATACGACGCGCCGCTGCTGCCCGTTTTATTCAAGATGGAGCGCGCAGGCGTCATGCTGGACAAGGCCGCGCTGTCCAAATTATCGCTGGAACTGCATAAGAAATTGGACGAAGCCGAAAGGGAAATTTTCGAACTTGCGGGATTGGACAAGATAAACCTCGCCTCGCCCGCGCAGCTGGCCGCGCTGCTGTTCGGGACGCTTGGAATCCGCAATCCGAAGAAGAATTCGACCGACGCTTCCGTGCTTGGCGCGCTTGCGGACGAGCATCCGATTATCCCCAAAGTCCTTGAATGGCGGAAACTTTCCAAGCTTATCGGCACATACACCGACGCGCTGCCCAAAGACGTCGCGAAGGACGGGCGCGTCCATTCGACGTTCTTGCAAACTTCGACCAACACCGGCCGCCTGTCCAGCCAGGCGCCCAATTTGCAGAACATTCCCGTCAAGGGCGATGCGGGCGCAAGTCTTCGCGCTTGTTTCGTCCCGGCGCCCGGAAACAAATTCATCATCGCCGACTATTCGCAGATTCAGCTGAGGCTGCTCGCCATCATAGCCGAGGTCGCGTCATTAAAACAAATTTTCGCGTCCGGCAAAGACATTCACTGCATGACCGCGCACAAGATTTTCGGAACGCCGCTTGACGACATTTCCAAATCGCAGCGCGCCGCCGCGAAAACGGTCAATTTTTCGATTTCATACGGCGTGTCGGCTTTCGGCCTTGGGCGGCAGCTGGGCATTTCAAACTCCGCCGCGCAGGCCCTTATCGATTCTTATTTCGGCGCGTTTCCCGAAATCAAATCGTATAACGACAAAATCGCCGAATTCGCGAAGCTTCACGCATACATCGAAACGCCCGCGGGACGCCGCGTCGACCTTCCCGAGATAATGAACCCCGCGACCCGCGCCTATGCGACGCGCGCCGCGGTGAACGCGCCGATACAAGGCGCCGAGGCCGACCTGGTGCGCCTGGCCGCGATAAAGGTCGACAGGATTTTGGAAGGCACCGGCGCGCGGCTTGTTCTTCAAGTGCACGACGAGCTGGTCGTCGAATGCCCGGCCGGCATCGCCGCGGAAATTTCGGAAAAAGTCAAGGCCGCCATGGAAGGAGTGTCCGATTTCGACGTTCCCCTTACCGCAGGCATAATCATCGGCGACAAACTGGAATAAATCCAAAAAATCCTTGCATTTTTCCCGGACATCCTTATAATACACCCATTCCTGCTGGTGGAAATAGTTCCGCCGGCTATAAAACCCAAAGGAGCGCCATCATGGCATTTTACGAAAGCGTCATCGTTTTCAGGCAGGACCTGACCGACGCGCAAGTCCGCGAAAAAGCGGATAAATTCGCCAATATAATCAAAGAGCTTGGCGGCAAGATAACCCTGACCGAATTCTGGGGGCTTCGCACCCTGGCGTATGTCATCCGCAAGAACAAAAAGGCCCACTATGTCATGTTCGGCGTTTCCATGCCGGGCGAAAACCTGGCCGAATTCGAACGCCGCGCACGCATCGACGAAGATGTCATCCGCTTCCTCGACGTCCGCGTAGACGAAGCGCCCAAGGGTCCGACAATCATGATGAAAAGCACAGAAGAGGTCGAATAATGGCAGTCCGCACCGCAGTTTATCGCAAAAAATCCAATCCCTTGAAGGGCAAGAAAATCGACTATAAGGACAAGAACCTTCTCGAAAGGTATGTGTCGGAACGCGGCAAAATCATCCCGTCGCGCATTTCCGGCGCGTCCCAAAAAGACCAGCGCGAGCTGGCCCGCGCCATCAAGCGCGCGCGCCACTTGGGTCTTATCCCGTTCGTCCGCAACAACATAGGTTAAGATATGAAGATAATACTCAATGAAAAAATATTGAAGCTTGGCGGAATCGGCGACATCGTCAGCGTCGCTTCCGGCTTCGCGCGCAACTATCTGCTGCCGAACGGAAAGGCCGTCCGCTTCTCGAAAGAGAACGCCGCCGAATTCGAAGGCAAAAGAAAAGAACTCGAAGCGCGCTTCGCCGATTTGAAATCGAAGGCCGAAAAAGATTCCAAAAAAGTCGCCGCCGCCGCAATCAAGATGGTTCGCCAGGCGGGCGACACCGGGCACCTTTACGGCTCGGTTTCCAGCCGCGACGTCGCCAGGGCGCTTAAAGACGCCGCGGGCGTCGAAGTCGAATCGAACCAGGTCATGCTTGGAAATCCGATAAAAACCATCGGCGCGTTCGATGTCAAAATCCAGCTTCACGCCGACGTCATCGTGCCCGTCAAAGTCTATGTCGCGCAGACCGACGAAGAGATAAAGGCGCTTATGGAAGGCAAGACGATTTCGAAGGAAGAGCCGAAGGCCGAAGAGAAGGCGGAAGAAAAACCCGCCGCCGCCGAAGCGCCGGAAGCCGCGCCCGAGGAAAAACCCAAAAAGCCCCGCGCGAAGAAAGCAAAGTCCGAAGAATAAAAATAAAACTCCCCTTTCGGGGGGTTTTTCATACAGGCCTAAAATATGCAGGACGTCGAAGTAAAATTCATAGCGTTTCATAAGGTTCCGCCGCGGGACGATGCCTGCGAAGTGCGGCTGAACTTCGACCCGGATGCGGACTATATCGACGCGCCGTTCGGGTTTCAGCCGACCCACGGGCAGCTTTCCCGCGACGCATGCGACGAAGACGGGCTTACCAACGAAAGGTTCCTCGCCGCCGGGGATTATTCGCTTGCGCGGCAGTGTATCGTTTCATGGGTGGCGCTGTTCGAAACCGCCCAAATAAACGAACATTGGAAAAGCGTCATCGAAAACGAAGTCCGCGGAAAAATGGAAAACTCCGTCTTCGAAAAAACATTCCGCGCGCTTTATGACAAATATATGCGCCAATTCGCGGAATGAAACCTGTCTATTATAATAGACAGGTTTATAAGCAAGGATTTTTGCAATTATTATTGAAAAGAAATCATGAATTTGTCATAATGTTTCCGACGCAAGAGATTGCGCCGAGGTCTAAAAACCTCGTCAAGGTGTCGGGCCCGACATTAAACAAGCCTCCTGACCATACGGCAGGAGGGCGGCGAATATTAAATAAGCCGCACTATCCTTGATAGTTTTTAGCCTCCTGCCGCTTTTTCTTTTCTCTCTCTCAGAGCCGGAAAAAGCGGCTCTCTTTTTTCGTCTGGCAGGATAACACATTGATTATAGCCAATAATACCCCCCCCCCCCGAATAATTATCTTGACAAAATATGAATATATTCTATTATTAGGTTATAAAAAGGAGTCTAGTATGACAAAAGCGAACTTTCAATCCACGACGACTTTCGACGAGGCGCAGATTTTGCTTCGCGGCGATTTGGACGCCAGCGTCGCGAACAACGAGACCATCAAATGCGATGGAACCGGAACCGGTGTTCACGAATACAGCGGAAAACGACACATATACAATCAAGGCTGTTTCACCGCGGTCAGAAAATTCTTCAAAGATTATTTCTTCGGCGATTTGCAAAATATCTTTTTCCGCACCATCGAATTCAAAGACCTATATAAAGGTCCGCTTTTCAAAATTCCGGCAATCGAATTGCCGAAGTATCTTGCGGGCAGCGCGCACAATGCGGTCGCGTGCGAAATCGACGGCGTCATCGTTCCATGGGTATTCAATGTGTGTTATCATAAAGAACGCGGCGGCGAAAAAGACAGCTGGGAACTTCACAAAATTCTAGGGGACATGAACGAACACGCGCTTGATACGAGCAAAAGGACAAACCACTGCGGGGCACACGACGGCCGGATAAATCCGTCGTCGCTCCTTTTCGGAACCATCGTCTCGAACTATGCGAAAATGAAATCGCTGAGAAAGCGATAAGAAATCAACCGCAATTCAATAGAATAAAAAAGTCGCCGCGAATGCGGCGACATCTTGTTTGCCGGGGTCCCCGGTCAAGCCGGGGATGACACAAGCTATTTATTAGAACCATTTCCAGGGTTTCAGAAGTTTCATGAAGCCCATCGCGGTGCGGCGGTCGGCGAACGCGTGGCCGCAGCGCGGGCACACTATGAAGCCTTTGGTGATTAGCGAAACCTTTCCGTTCACATAAATCAAACCCAGCAGACCTATCAACCAGACTATCGCGACAAGGCCCCAGGCGACATAGCCGAAATAGCTGTTGACGGTCGCCATAAGCGTATTGATTGTGCCGCTGGACGATTTCTGCAAGTCGTTATAGATTTTCGCCGCAACCGGCCAGCTGCTTGGGCGCCACGGATACACATGTTTGATTCCATAATTCGTCAGCAATGTATCGCCAAGCCCGCCCAGCCCCTTGTTCGCGACTTTGCGGATTTCTTCGTCAATCATCTTGTCGACTTCGGCCTGCGCGGTTTTATTCAATTCATTTTTGATTTTATCCAGCTGCGCGTTCGCGGCCGCCGCGGTATTGTCGACTTTCGCGACAGCGTTCTGCACGTTATTGACCGCCGGCGCCTTCACGCCCAGCTTTCCGGCAAGCCCGCCGACTTTATTCGTCGCGGCGTTGGCTTTCGCGGTCGTATCCTGCACCGCGGCGACGCCCTTGTCGGCGACTTTCATCTTGTCAATCGCGGCGGCTATGGGCTTTTCAAGATTGATATTCTTCTTTATCATCGCCAGCATAGCCTCGTATTGCTTGCTGATTTGGCGCTGCATATCGAAGAACATTCCGACGACTATCGATTTCTTTATCGGCTCCGAATAGTTCGCCTTTATATATAGCGGCGCCGCGGCGAATACCGCGACCCAAAGCACCGCGAATATCGCGAAGCCGATTTTGACCTTCACCACGAACGATTTTTTCTTTTCGACGACTTTCGCGCCGCCGCGGTCGATTACTTCGATTTCTTTGTTCTTTGCCATGATGTTCTCCTTTTATAGATGAATGCTATTCGCCACCGGTGTATTTTGCAAGGAATTTATTTTTGAAGTCCGCGAATTTATCCTGCTCTATCGATTCGCGGATTCCCCTCATCAAGTCCTGATAAAACCAAAGGTTGTGCATGGACAGCAGCGTCGCGCCCAGCATTTCGCCCGCTTTGGTCAAGTGGTGCAGGTAGGCGCGGCTTAATTTGCACGCGGGACATCCGCATTCCGGGTCAAGCGGCGCCGGGTCTTCGCGGTGCTTCGCGTTCCTCATGTTCAATGTTCCGCGGCGCGTAAAGGCCTGCGCGGTTCTTCCGGCGCGCGTCGGCATAACGCAATCGAACATATCGATGCCGCGTTCGACCGCGCCCAAAATATCTGCGGGGGTTCCAACGCCCATCAGGTAGCGCGGCTTGTCTTTCGGCAAAAGCGGGTTCGTGAACGAAAGCATTTCGAACATTACCTCTTGCGGCTCGCCCACCGCCAGGCCGCCCACAGCGTATCCGTCGAAGTCCATCGCCGTCAATTCGCGCGCGGATTTTTCGCGAAGGTCCTTGAAGTCCGCGCCCTGCACTATTCCGAAGATTCCATAGCCCGGCCTGTCCACGAACGCGGCTTTGCTGCGCGCCGCCCAGCGCGACACCATATCGACGTTTTTTTCGACTCTTTCGCGCGGCGCCGGAAGTTTCAAGCATTCGTCCAGCACCATCGTTATATTGCTGTCCAGCTGATGTTGGATTTGCACCGATTTTTCCGGCGTCATGAAGTGCCGCACGCCGCCGTCGATGTGCGACGTGAATTCGACGCCCTCTTCCTTCATTTTAGTCAGGCCGCTTAACGACATGATTTGAAAACCGCCGCTGTCCGTCAGTATCGGGCCTTTCCAGCCGCCGAATTTATGAAGGCCACCCATTTTTTCGACTATGCCGCCGCCCGGCCGCATCATAAGATGATAGGTGTTCCCGAGTATGACTTCGGTCCTAGTTGCGGCAACTTGTTCCATGTCAAGGGCTTTCACCGCCGCCGCCGTGCCCACCGCCATGAACGCGGGCGTTTGGAATGTTCCGTGCGCGGTTTCGACGCTTCCGCGGCGCGCAAATCCATCAGTCGCGATAAGGTTGAATTTCAAGCTCATTTGAAATTGTCTTCCCAGGCCGCGCGGAGGTCGATGTCGCATTTAGGACCCTGCGCAATTATGCTTAGCGGTTTTCCAAACACACCGCAAGAATATTTCATAACGTCCCCGGGCGTTATGCGCTCGCGCATGGCGTCAATCTTCGCAGGGTCATACAAATCGCCCTCGGTCGCGTAGAAATCCACCAACTTGTCGCGGCGGCGCACAACAGATTCGAGAAAATCCGCACGCCGCAATTTTTTCATCATTTTGTGCCGGTTAAGCTCTTCCAGTGTTATCGGATTCCCATGCAGGATGTCATAACTGGCGGACGCTATGGCCGCAATCATTTCCCGAAGCCTTTCCGGGGACAACGCGCCGCCGAATCCGTCAACAGACAAGTGCCTGTCGCCCGCGCCGGAAGCCCCAAAATCATACGCAAGGCCCTTGTCCCGCACAATCTTATGCAACCTGCTTACAAGGGCGAAGCTGAACGCGCCGAGGCACATGTTTTCATAATCGTATGCGCGTTCGAACGGATACAAGCTTTCAAAGCCGATAAGAAACCTGGTCTGCTTCTTGTCTTCGCGCACGTCATAGACTATAGACGGATGAAGCCGTCCCGGATTCACGACGATGTCTTCGCCGCACGGAACAGCGCCGAAGCGGGTTTCCAATTCCGACAGAATTTTTTCAGAATCGCCGAACTTGCCCGAAATTCCTATGATTATATTGTTCGCGGTATATTTCGCATTCCGATAATCCGCCAAATCGGCGGCGCTGAAAGAACCGATTGTTTCAATAGTTCCCAAACCATCGTATTTTTCCAAATACGAACCGGCGAACAAGGCCTTTTTAACCACGCCTCCGAACTGCCGGGTTTGGTCGTCCTGGCTGCGTTTCAGCTCTTGTATTATGGTGCCGCGCTCTTTTTCCACATATTCCCGGGACAGCACGGGATTCAAGACTATTTCCGACAAAATATCCAGCAACAATGGAAACTTCTCGCGCAGAATGCGGCCGTAATACTGCGTCCTGTCCGGGTTGGTGCCGCCGGTGCGCACGCCGCCATTGTCCATCAGCAAGTCGCGTTCCTGGTTCACAATCGGATACTTTTTCGTTCCTTTGAACAACATGTGCTCTATGAAATGGCTTATGCCGTATTCGTGCGGCTGCTCTATACGCGTGCCGCCTTTGATATGAATATTCATAACTGCGGTTTCTACATCCATAGGGTCGAGGATGACAGATACGCCGTTCGAAAGCTTGTGAAGCGTCGGCGCGAAATTCATTTGGGCTCCTTTCCATATATAAGACAGCAATCACCATAGCTGAAAAATCTGTATTTTTCAAGTATCGCGTGCGCGTAGGCGGATTGCATTTCGGGTAGGCCCGCGAATGCCGAAACCAGCATGAAAAGCGTCGATTTCGGAAGGTGGAAATTCGTAAGCAAAATATCCGCCGTTTTGAATTTATAGCCAGGGGTGATGAAGATATTTGTTGTGCCGGAAAATGCCGAAAGACCACCCCGCCCTTGCGGGCACCCCTCCACAGGAGGGGAACTTTCTAATAATCGGATGGATGTGGTGCCGACCGCGATGACGCGTTTCGCGCCGTTGATTGTGTCGGCTTGTTCCTGCGTTATGGCGCCGAATTCGCTGTGCATTTTATGGCCGCTTGTATCTTCCGATTTCACGGGCAGAAAAGTTCCCGCGCCCACGTGCAATGTGATTTTAACGATTTTCGCGCCGGCGTTTTCGACGGCCTTCAAAAGTTCCGGCGTGAAGTGAAGCCCTGCCGTCGGCGCCGCCATGCTTCCCGCGGTCGCGGCGTAAATGGTTTGGTAGCGGTCGCGGTCCGCCGCGTCGTCTTCGCGGCGCATATACGGCGGCAATGGAATTTTACCGACGCGTTCCAATGTTTCGAATGCAAGCGGGCCCAGCGTCAAACCATCGTCGGATTTATCGGAAATTTTTATTTTAGTTCCGTCGGACAGCGTTAATTCTTCGCCGATTTGTAGCTGCTGGAATTTCTTCGCAAGGCCCAGCCATTCGCCGCCGCCAAGGTTGGTATGCAAAGTTATTTCATATGTTTTGCCGCCGCCTGCGGCCGCGGTGAAGCGGGATGGTATGACGCGCGAGTCGTTCATAACCACAACATCGCCGGGTCGCAGGAATTTCGGAAAATTCGAAACAACATCATCGGACAAAGTTTCGCCGACGACCAACATGCGGGACTGGTCGCGGCGTTCCAACGGGCGCGTTGCGATTAGTTCGGTTGGAAGTTCGAAATCAAAGTCGGATACGCGCATGGGTTCCTTACGAGATGATAACGGCGAAGGAGCCGTCATTTCTTGAATTCAAGGCCTTGGGATTCGTAGTTTTCCGCGTCGTTCTGCCAGTTTTCATCCACTTTCACGAACAGCTTCAAGCGCGCGTTCACGCCCCATTCGTCCTGGATTTCATGGCGCGCCGCGGTGCCGATTTGCTGCAATTTCGCGCCTTTCGCGCCGACCACGATTCTTTTCTGCGATTCCTTCGCAACCAAAATCGTCTGGTAAATTTCCAGCACGTTTTCATGGTCGTATTCGGCTTTGTCGGTTTTCACGTGTATCTGATAAGGCAATTCCTGGTGCAGATACCGATACACTTTTTCGCGCGTCATTTCCGCCAAGAAAAGGTTGTCCGGGACGTCGCTTGCGTCTTTGTCGTCGAACATATGCCTGCCCGCGGGCATGACCGCCGCAAGCGCGTTCAGCATTTCTTCCGTGCCTTTGCCCTTCAATGCGGAAATCATGAAGATTTCGCCGAACGGCGCCAAGGCCATCAATTCCGCCGCCATGGGCAGAAGGTTTTCCTTCTTCACCGCATCGACTTTATTAAGCGCCGCGAAGATATTCTGTTTGGTTTTTATACGCTCTATAATCGCGCGCACGTTTTCCGTTATGCCGTGCATGGCGTCGATGACCAGCAATGTCGCGTCCGATTCATTGAACGCGGAATAAGCGCTGGACACCATGGCTTTGTCAAGGCGTCGCGCCGGGCGAAAAATTCCCGGCGTGTCCACGAAGACCAGCTGCGCGGCGCCCATCATTTTCACGGCGCGCAGGCGCGTCCGCGTGGTCTGCACCTTGTGCGACACTATCGCAACCTTGCGGCCCATGATGGAATTAATCAAGGTCGACTTGCCCGCGTTCGTCGGGCCGATAATCGCGATAAATCCAAATTGCTCTTTCAGTTTTTTCACCATGGCCAGATTATGGGCGATATTTGGCATTTTGCAATAAAAAAGTCGCCCCGGAAGGGGCGACTGGAATAATGCCAGGGTCCCGGGGCGCGGCTTCGCCTTGCCCGGGATGACACAAGCTATTATTACTGCTGGACCGGGGCCGCGACGCGACGGACGCGTTTCGGTTTCGGCTGGCCGGACTGGGCCGCATCGGCGGCGCCGAAGCGCATGCCTTTGAACTCTTCCTTAGTAATGCAGCCGTCGTTGTTCGCGTCCGCGGCGGCCAATTGCTGCGCGGTGAACTTGCCCTGCATTTTCTTTTCCATCGCCGCGACGTTCAAGCAGCCGTTCTTATCGAACAAGGCCGCGCCGCGGTTCATTTTGCCCATGTGGCCCTTCCAGCATTTTCCGCCGCACATCGCGCAGCAGGCCGCAAAGCCAAGCGCGAAAACGACCAACAGGACAAGGATTTTCTTGACCCATTTGAATTTGCCGCCGCATCCGCAACCGCATCCGCAGGCCGCAGCCGGGGCCGCTTTCACCGCAGGGGCAGCTTTCGCCGCCGGTTTCATCGCTGTTTTCTTCACAGATTTTTTCGCCATAGATAATCTCCTTTCTTTGGTTGACTTAATATTATGAAAAAAAGCTTGTCATTGCAAGCCTTTTTTCATTATTATTAGGATTAAATGACTGCGCATATAAACTCCATAGTATTCAACGGGCTGACCATAACACGGGTCGCGGTGCAAGCCCAAATCAGCCCGGGTTTGCCCAAATTCTCCATCGTCGGCCTTGCGGACCGCGCCGTAAAGGAAGCCTCCGCCCGCATAGAGGGCGCGCTTGCCGCAATCAACCTTGGCCTGCCCGCAAAAAAACTAACCATCAATCTGGCGCCCGCAGACCTGGAAAAATCCGGCGCGCATTTCGATTTGCCCATACTTTGCGCCGTGCTGGACGCGATGGGCGTTTTGCCCGGCGACGCGCTGGCGAAATATGTCATCATGGGCGAAATCGGTTTGGACGGAAGCGTTCAGCGCACAAACGGGGTTTTGCCCGCAAGCATTTGGGCCGCCGACAAGGGCCTTGGAATCATATGTCCGGGCGCGCAGGGCAGCGAAGCCAAATGGTCCGGGCTTGGCGATATTTTGGCGCCGCGCCATGTCATGGATTTGATAAACCATTTCAAGAACAACCAGGTTATGCCCGATGCGGACGAGGTATCCGGTCGCGCCGCGCTTGCCGGGGACGACACAAAAGATATGTCCGAAATCAAGGGCCAGGCCGCGGCCAAACGCGCGCTTGAAATCGCCGCCGCGGGCGGGCACGCCATGCTGATGGTCGGCCCGCCGGGCGCCGGCAAAAGCATGCTGGCCAGCCGGCTTGGCACCATTCTGCCACCCATGACCCCGCGCGAGGTTCTGGACGCTTCGGTCATATATTCGGTCGCGGGGCTATTGCGCGGCGGCGGCCTGGTATCCGCGCGCCCGTTCCGAAGCGTTCATCACACCGCAAGTCAAATCGCGCTTTCGGGCGGCGGTTCGAACGCCAAGCCGGGCGAGATTTCCCTTGCCCACAACGGCGTTCTATTTCTGGACGAGCTGCCCGAATTCCAACGCGGCGCCTTGGAGATTCTCCGCCAGCCGATGGAAACGGGCGAGATTACGATTTCACGCGCGAAAAAGAACGCGACTTATCCCGCCAAATTCCAGCTGGTCGCCGCGATGAATCCCTGCCCTTGCGGGCACTTGGGCAACGCCGCCCTTTCGTGTTCGAAGGCGCCGCGCTGCGCCGAAGCTTATCAGGCGAAAATTTCCGGCCCGCTTATGGACCGCATAGATTTGCACATCGAAGTCGATGCGGTGAATCCCTGGGACCTTGGCAAGATGGACGCGGCCGAAGAAACGTCGGCGCAAATTCGCGAGCGCACCATCGCGGCGCGAAACCGGCAGATTGCGCGCAGCATGAAACTTTTCGGGCGCGAGGTTCTGAACGCGCGCCTTGACGGGCGCGAGCTGGAAGCCGCCGCGAGGTTGGAGCCCGAGCTTCGCGAATTCCTAAATTCTTCGGCGGAAAAGATGAGCCTGTCGGCGCGCGGATACAACCGCGTTCTGCGCATCGCGCGCACCATCGCCGACCTGCGCGCCGCGGACGAGATAGAGATGGGCGATTTAGCCGAGGCGCTTTCGTATAGGGCGGTCAACAGGGGAAGGTTCAAGGCCTAAAATTCTCCCCCGATTATTTCTTAATCCCTAAAATCTTGTTTATATCCGCGGCGGTCAGGGTTTCGCGTTTCAGCAATTCTTCCGCGAGTTTTTTCACTTTGATTTTATTTTTGGAAACGACTTTGAGCGAATCCTTGTAGGCCGCGTCAATCAGCGACTTTATTTCCGCGTCCAAAACTTCCGCCGTTTTGTCCGACACGTTTTCGCGGCGCGTCATATAGCCCCAGCCGCCTATCGTTTCGTTCAGCGCTATCATCCCGAGTTTCGGCGAAAGTCCGGCTTGCGCGACGGCATGTCTTGCGAGATTCGTCGCCGCAGCTATATCCGCCTGGGCGCCCGTCGTGATTTTGTCGCGGCCCAGGAAAACCTCTTCCGACGCGCGGCCAGCCATATATATAGATAGATTCGCGCGGATTTCCGAAAGGTTGAGCGAGCGCTTCTCGTCCTTTGGCAGATGCTGCACCATGCCAAGCGCGCGGCCGCGCGGAATAATCGTCGCTTTCAGAATCGGGTCGGCGACCGCGCGATAGTGCACGGACAGAAACGCGTGCCCCGCTTCGTGGAACGCCGCCAGCCTTTTATCCGCGTCCGTCATTTTCATCGATTTTTCCGGGCCCATCAGAATCTTGTCGCGCGCGCCGTCAAGGTCCGCGTTCGACACAGAATTCGATTTCCGACGCACCGCGAGCAGCGCCGCTTCGTTCATCAGATTCGCCAATTCCGCGCCGGAAAACCCGGAAGTTCCGCGCGCCACGACGTCCAAATCCACGCTGGAATCCAATTTGATTTTCGCCGCGTAGATTTTCAAGATGTCCGCCCTGCCCGCCTTGTCCGGCAAGTCTATATGCACCTGGCGGTCGAATCTGCCCGGGCGCAAAAGCGCGGAATCCAATATGTCCGGCCGATTCGTCGCCGCGACGACTATCACGCCCGAATTCGTTTCGAAGCCGTCCATCTCTATCAGCAGCTGGTTAAGCGTCTGCTCGCGGTCGTGGTCGGATGAAAGGCCTTTGCCGCGCTTCTGTCCAATCGCGTCGATTTCATCGATGAACAATATGCACGGCGCGTGCTGTTTCGCAAGCTTGAAAAGCTCTTTCACCTTGCTGACGCCCAAACCCACCAATATGCCCGAAAATTCCGAGCCGTTGCTTGAAAAAAACGGAACATCGGCTTCGCCCGCAACCGCGCGCGCAAGCAGGGTCTTGCCCGTGCCGGGCGCGCCCGACAGCAGCACGCCGCGCGGCAAGCGCGCGCCAAGTTTCGAAAACTGCATGGGATTTTTCAGAAAGTCCACAAGTTCGGCGACTTCCTTTTTCGCGTCCTCTATACCCGCGACGTCCCTGAACGTTATCTTATCGCGGTTCGGCGCCGAATTCGCGCGCGCAACTTTCATCTGCATCACGCCCCCCATGCCGCCGCCGGACGCCATCCTTTGGTTGCGGTATATCATATATACGAACAACAGCAATATCAGCAGCGGGAACGCCATTCCGATTTTTTCCCATATACCCGTCGAATTATCGATGGCAATCGCGACGCCCGATTTCGCAAGCTGCTGCAAGCTTGCCGCGTCATAGACCACCGCCGCCCTGTATTCGCCGCCCGCCGCCAATTCGCCCGAAGCAATGCCGGACGCCAAGGTCGCCGTTTTGATTTTGCCCGCGTTCGCGGCGGCCATGAATTCCGAAAAGTTCATTTCGACCGGTTTTGGCGGCGCGGAAATTCCGACAGGATTGGAAGCGCCGCGGGTTTGGAAAACCTCCGCACCTACTATGACCGCTATGATTAGAAATAGAAAAAGAAATTTATTCGCCGCGAAATTTTTCATCATTTTAGTTTTCCTTCGATATAACAATCGCGCCATTATGCCTGCGCGCGACGCAATGCGCAAGCGTTATTGTCGTGTCCGCCGACAATGCGGAAAGCGCGCGTTCCAGGCTTTCAAGACGCGGCGGATATTTTTCCCCGCCCGTCATCTGCAACGCCCGGCTGAAAAACTTCAAGCGCGTTTCGGCCGGCAAGCCGAACAGGAAATCCGCTGAAAATTTCATCCGGCCGTTTTCCATCCCGGTTTGCGCGACAAGGTCGTCGACCGATTTTTCCGACGCTTCGCGCGCGCGGTCAAGCGCCGACAACGCGGACAAAATCCGCCCGTCCGATATATCCAATTTGTCCGCCAGCAAATGCCGGTTTTTGCGGATGCGGACGCGCAGGAATTTTTCGTCTTCGTTCATCGGGTCGTCCACAAATTCGACTTTGTTCTCCGCGCACCAGTCGCGGAGCCGGGCGCGGCGGACTTCCAAAAGCGGCCGCGCGACGATTATATCGTTCATGGTCGAGAGCGGACGCATTCCGGCCAGGCCGAACAAGCCCGAGCCGCGGCCCAAATTCATCAGAAAAGTTTCGATATTGTCGTCCGCATGGTGCGCCGTCATCAGGATTTTTATGTCGTTTTCGCGGCAGAAATCCAGCAGCAGGCCGTAGCGGGCTTCGCGCGCGGATTCTTCGATTCCGGTATTCGGCTTTTCTCCACGCCACGCCAATGTATGGTGCGGGACGCCGATTTTCGTCGCCGCAGCTTTGGCGAAGCCGGCCTCCGCCGAGGATTCGGGCCGCAGGCCGTGGTCTATCGTAATCGCGGTTATATCCAAGTTCAGCGCGCGGCACCAGTGCATAAGCGCCATGCTGTCCGCGCCGCCGCTCAACGCGACCGCGATTTTTCCCGCGGGCAGGTTTTCCATAAACGATTTGAACTTATCATCCATCGCTGTGGGTTATACCATCCAATATCTTGGTTTTCAATGGGAAATGTGGTATTATTACGACAAGGGAAAACAAAATGGCAAACAAAAAATCAATCGCGGTTTATTGCGGGCACAAGTTCGGAAAGAATCCCGTCTACAACGAGCAGGCCGCCAAAATGGGCCGCCTTATCGGCGAAGCCAAAATCCGCCTGGTATTCGGCGGCGGAAACGCCGGCCTTATGGGCAGCGTAGCGGGCGCCGCGCGCGACGCCGGCGGCGAAGTTTTGGGAATAACAACCCAGCACGTAATCAATATGCAGGAACCCCTGCTTGAAGGAATAAAATCCGAGGTCCATGAAAACCTTTCCGCGCGCAAGCGCCGAATGTTCGAATTGTCCGACGCCTTCTGCATATTGCCGGGCGGGCTTGGCACGCTGGACGAGCTGGTCGACATTCTGGTCATGCACCAGGTGAAGGAAAGCCATCTTCCGATTTATTTTCTGAACACCAACGGATACTGGAACATCCTTGGCCGCGTTATGGCACACATGCAGCGCGAAGGCTTTTTGGGCGACCTTACCCAATTCAACATGCAGATTCTGGAAAACCCGGAAGATGTGATTAAGGTTTATAAGTCCAGGTTCTGGACGGATTAGTTTTCCCCATTCCTGCGTTCCTCGGAATGGGGACCCCGTTGTTTTGTTCCCGCTGGCGCGAGGTTTATTACTGGATACTGGCATTCGCCAGTATGACGATGGGGATATTCATTTTATTTTAGAACAATACCGAGAGGCGGGCGCGAAGGTATATCGCATGGTCGGAAAATATATATCCCGTGCCGGCCATCCATGTCGTCGAGCCGAACCTTTTATTCGCCGCAACGCCCATCCTGACGTCGTCGCGGCCGAACTGGTAGTCCGTATCCTTTCTGAAATCAATCTCTCCGCCCACGTTTATCCCGGTATCAAGCCGCATATAGACCGCCGGTATGAAATTGATGAACGCGTGGCCCTGGTCCTTGTCGAAGACCCAGTTGGTCAGGATATCCATCGCCAAAGTTATCTTATTGCGCGCCGTGCCGAACCGGAAGCCGACCATATAAATATCGTCCCTATAATCCCAGACGTAGCTGTCGGTCAAGCCCAAACGAACGCCGAGCAGCAGGTCCGTTATCTCGCGCCCTTCGGACAGGCGGTAGACGCCGTTGATATTCACGTTCGATATGCCGTCTTCGCGCTCGTTGAAATTATACCGGCCCGCCACGCTGGCGCCGACCGACATCTGGTTGTTCAACGCCCATTGGAAGCCCGGCGACAATTCCATTTTGCTTAAAAAGACGCCGCCTTCGGCGTATGTCAGAATGCTTCCGCGCTGGCCCAGCCACAAGGGGTCTTCAACGTCGTTCGCAAAGGGCCGCGCGAAATCGCCGCGGTTGCCCGAAGAATACGAGCCAGAGCCGGAATAATTGCCCCGGTCGCCGGAATACGAACCCTGGACATTGCCGTAAAGGCTTTCTTCGGCCGCGGCCGGAAGGGCCGCCGCGCACAAGATTCCCAGCAAAGATACAAGTTTAAGGTTCATTTATCGCCTTTACGATTTGAGATTCCCGCCTACGCGGGAATGACAAATGTTAGAAGTATATTTTGGCGCCGACGCCGACCGCGAACTGGGTCGGCCTTTCAAGACGAACATCCGACACAGGCTGGAACGCGGTCAAACCGGGCGCGCCCTGCTGTATGTTCGACCAAAGCCTCAAATCGTCCATGCCCGAAGCGCTGTCCCACAAGGCATACTGGCCATACGCCATGACCGCGAAGGACTTCGTCGGCTGGAACGCAAGCGTGCCGCCCATGCTTAAAGTATTATGCCAGCTTAAATCCGCCGCAGTGATATTCACATCCAACGAGAAATCCGGGCTAAGAACGCTGAACAGGCCGAGGGTTCCTTCGATGAACATCGGGTTCTTGTTGTCTTCCTCATACAGGACATACTCCATCGCGCCGTTCATGTCCGCAAGGCCGAAGCCGTAGGCGTTGCCTTCGTTGTTATAGAAGAAGCCGCCGACGGACGCGTAAATCGTGCTGTTGCCGCGCTTCACGCCGCCCATGCCGCCGACATAAATCAAATTCGATTTTTCCCACGAGCGGAATTCACCGGAAAGCTTGAAGATAAAATCCTCGTCTTCATACGCGCGCCAGCCGATGCCAAGGCCCCATGATTCGAAGCCGCTGTCTTCCATGACTATGTCCGTGCCGTTAAGCAGGCCGGTGCTCGGGTCCACGCCGCGGCCGCCGTATGTCCAGGTGGAATTATGGAACGACACCGCGCCCTTGACCTCGACCGAATCGGTTATTCCGTATGACGCGCCCGCCTTATATATAAGCTGCGAGCCCGTCCAGTCGAAAGTATGGCCGTTCAGGTTCTGCACGCCGAACGGGGTTATCGGTTGGTAATTCTGCAAAATCGTGAATTCGTTCGAAGTCCGCGCATAGTCGGCGTTCAGGCTTATCGCGAATTTGCCTTCGGCCGGCTGGAAAAACGGATGGGCCAGGTTCTGGCGTTCTTCGGCGACGACTTTGCGCTGCGGCGCCGGGGCGGCGGCGACGGCTTCGCCGTTGTATATTTCTTCGTCGTGGCCGTCGACTATGACGTCCTGGCGCGGCGCGGGCTGAGCGAATTCGGCAGGCGCGGCCGGGCGCCGGTTGCCGCGGACGCGGACTTTAAGCGTTATCTGCTGCGCGCCGCCTGCGGTCGGGATGTCGACTACCTGGGAATTGCCGGTCGAAGCCGGGGGCGTTCCATACATTTGGCCCGCGTCGTTTCCGGCCGCGCCCGCGACGCTTACAACAGCGGCAAACCCGCACGCCGCGCCGAATAATTTCATGATTTTAAGCATAGTATATTCCTTTTTCTGGCTAACGATACAGCTCTCTCAACGGCATTGTATCATATTTTTCAAGCGGAAAAAAGGAATATTTAGGGAAAGATTAGCGCGAGTTGGCCTGTCCGCCCGCGACTTTGGCTTTCACGACATTGAAGAAATCGGGGTTTTCCTTGACCTTCTTGTCCCCTATTTTCCCTGTAAGGTGGTTGAACATGCCCTGGGCCAGCGCGGGGCCAAGTTTCTTTCCGCCGCATGTGCCCTCGAATGTCGAATAGCTTTCGAGAACGACGTTGTTCTTTATTATGCTGACGTCCCTGCGCTTGACGTTCAGGGCGCCCAGCGGCGTTTCCGACGTCGCTGTCATTTCGCGCGTGGTCGTGCATTTGACCGCGCATTCCGGGTCGGTGTCCACGCCCAAGTCTATGGCCGCGCCCCATGAAAGGCCGCCCAGTCCCGCGCAAACATAATACTGGCGGCACACGCGGCCGCGGCCGTCGCGCTTGACGTCCGTTATGGACATCGCGCGCTTGCCGTTTATGGCCTGGATGATTTTTCCCGCAGACGCGCTGCCAATCTGTATTTTGAAGAAATAACCGGCGCGGCTTTTCTCGCGGCCCTTGTCGTCGTAATTGACCGATATGACGCACGGCTCTTTAAGGTCGCTTCCCTCTTCGTTCGAAGGGGCGATTGTGTATTCCGTCCTTTCCAGCCTGTTATGGTTCGGATTGATGAAGTCCGCGCGCCTTATCTCGCAGGTCGAAACCATTTCCAAAAGCGCGGGCTCTAAAAATTTCGTATTGAAATCCTTGTAGGCCGCTTCGCGGGTCATGTCGAATGCTTCGACGACGCCCGATTTCAGTTCTTCCGAGAATTCGCCCGACTGGGCGCGCGCGACCATTCTTTCGCCAAGCTCGCGCAGGGTGTGATGGGCGCCGTCGTCGTTCGCTTCGCACGTCTGGCTCATAAGCCTGAATATTTCGTCGCTATCAACTTCCGCAAGGAAAGCGGGTTTGGGTTGCATATTTGTATTGTTCATAATCGGCCTTTTAGGTTTTATTTCCGAGAAGGATAGACCGAACATTATTATTTGTCAAGTAAGAAGGAATAAGAAATTGACTTTTCAAATGGCGTGGTTTATTATCCCAGTCCTATGGCGGATGTAGCTCAGTTGGTTAGAGCGCCAGTTTGTGGTACTGGATGTCGCGGGTTCAAATCCCGTCATTCGCCCCATTATTCAATGCATACCTTCCTTTGTTCCCTCGCGACGCGCACCGGCCGCTTGCGCCTAACAACGGCGCGCGCGGGGCGCTTATGCGCTCGTGCTCAA
>JAIRRC010000029.1 GCA_031256175.1 Rickettsiales bacterium | reverse complement strand
CGACGATTTCCCGGAACCGGACACGCCGGTTATGACGACCAGCTTATTTTTCGGAATGTCGATGTTAAGGTTTTTAAGGTTGTTCTCGCGCGCCCCCCGGATGGAGATGTATTTTATGCTATCTGTCGGAAATTTAGAGGCGGCTTTCTTCATAACCCTTAAACATAGCGCGAATTATAGAAAAATCAAGGGGTTAATAAAAAGTTCCCCCCGTAGCGCGGGGTGGTCTTTTATAGTTGTCTATTATAATAGACAACTAGATGTCGTCTTTTTTAATCCAGTCTTTGGTTTTGGCCATTTCCTTATAAACGCCGCACCTAAGGCACGGGCTGCCTTGCGCGACCCGTCCGCCCATAAGCATGCGTTTGGTGCCTAGGAAAAGTTTCCCCTTCATGCAGGCGGCCAGGCCGTCCGTGAAAACATTCCCGCCGAATTCGCCGAAGGAATTGCATGCGCAGCCATAGAACCGCCCGTCCCAGTTTATCTGCGGGTTGTTCCACATCTGGCGGCAAAGGATTTTACGCGCGTCCTTCGTCTTGGAATAATCCAAACCGGTTTCGCGCTCCACCTGTTCGCGGTTCGGTGGAATGAAGCCGCGCCATGCATCCGGAAAGAATACTATGTTTATTTCGAGTTCGCGCGCCATCTCTTTCGCGCGTCGGATTTCCGATATGTCGCAGTTGGTCGGCAGAATCACATATTGCCACGCGACCCAGGGCAAAGGTGGAATACCAGCGGCCAGCCAGGATTTTTTCGCGTGGGACTTTCGGCGTTCGTTGAGCTTTTTGATGTTAAGGATGACCTTGTCGAAATTCCCGCCGCGCCTGTATTTCGAATAGGTTTCCTGCGAAGCGCCGTCGATGGCGACGTTCATGCCGTGGACTTGGTATTTCGCCAAAGCGTCCAGCGCTTCGTCGCTGACGTCGTTGAAATTGGTGCCGTTAAGGATTGTTATTTGGACGCCGCTTTCGAAAGCGATTCTGAATATGTCCGCTATTTCGGGATTAAGGAAAACCTCGCCCTGGTTGGAAATTTCGATTTCTTTTATATATGGATGCGCGGACAGGAATTTTTTGAAATTTTCCGCGGTCAGATACCCGCCGCCGCGCGTGTGCAGGGTCTTGTCCTTTCGTATCGCGCACCAGACGCAGTTCAATTGGCATAAAGTGCATGCATCCAAACGCACTTTCGAAATAATGGGTTTTGGCTTTATAAACCAAGAATAAAGTCTTGATTTAGGCCTATAATTTACCCCCCCCCCCGACGCCGGTCATGCTAAGCCTAAACCGCCCTTTATTCATCGCCCAAGCGCCCTTGCCGCGATGTCTTTTCTGAAATGCGCGTCGTGGAATTTCACCTTCGCGACGTTGAGATAAGCCGCGCGGACCGCGGCGCCGATGTCGTCGCCGGTCGCGGTTATGTTTAGAACGCGCCCGCCCGCGGTCAGGATTTTTCCGCCATCCGCAGTCGTGCCCGCATGATAGGCCGCGCAGCCGTCGGTCAAATCGGAGAGGCCGCCGATTTCATATCCGGTCTTGAACGCGCCCGGGTATCCGCCCGACGCCATGACGACGGATACGGCCGCCTTGTCGTGCCATTCTATATCTATGTCTTTAAGTTTTCCACGAACGACCGCGCGGCAGATTGAAAGCAGGTCGGTTTTTAGAAGCGGCAGAATCGCCTGCGTTTCCGGGTCGCCGAACCGCGTGTTGAATTCAAGGACATAAGGTGCGCCGTCCGACACCATAAGCCCGGCGTAAAGCACGCCCTTGAAATCTATTTTGTCGGCCTTCATTCCGGCCATGGTTTTTTCTATGACATCCGTTCGCACTTTTTCCATAAGTTCTTTTGTCGCCAGCGGCGCGGGCGCATAGGCGCCCATCCCGCCGGTGTTCGGCCCGGCGTCATTGTCATAAACGCGCTTATGGTCCTGGGCGGGCGGCATGATGGAATAGGTTTCGCCGTCCGTGAACATCAAGACGGAAAGCTCTTCGCCCTTCAAGAATTCTTCGATTACGACGCGCCTGCCCTGTTCGCCGAAAATCCGGCCGCCCATGATTTGGCGCGCGGCGTCGCGGGCTTGGTCGCGGCCGTCGCAGATGAAAACGCCCTTGCCGGCCGCAAGCCCGTCGGCTTTCACGACGGCTTTCTTGTCTTCCGGCCAGGATTCCAAATGCTTCATCGCGCCGTCCAGGGTTCCGAAGGAATCATAAGCGGCGGTTGCGATTCCGTGCCGCCGCAGGAAATTTTTAGAGAATGTCTTGCTGGATTCAAGTTGCGCGGCGCGCTTGTTCGGCGCGAATACGGGCATGCCGCGCGCTTGGAAGAAATCCGCGATGCCCGCGGCAAGCGGGACTTCCGGGCCGACGAGGGTGAAATCGACGCGGCGGTGGCTTGCGAATTCGGTCAGAAGTTCGAATTCGTCCGCGTGGATGGCGACATTTTCGGCGACCTGGGCGGTGCCGCCGTTTCCGGGCGCGCAATAAACCTTGTGCCCGTCTTGGTGGAACTTTTGGCAAATCGCGTGCTCGCGCCCGCCGGAACCTATGACGAGTATCTTCATTTTATCAGCTGCCTTGCGTTCTTGGTTGATTCCGAAGTGATTTTTTCGCCGGACAGGATTCGCGCGACTTCGTTTACGCGTTCTTCGCCGGAAATTTCGCGGACATCGGTGCGCGTCGATTTTTTGTCGGACGATTTCGAAATCAGATAATGGTGATGGCCGAAGCCGGCGACCTGGGCGGAATGCGTTATGACGACCGCCTGGTTTTCGGCGGAAAGCTTGGCCAGCCGCTCGCCCACCGCGGCGGCTGTCGCGCCGGAAATTCCGGTGTCGACCTCGTCGAATACGAAGGTCTTCGATTTGTCGCCGCGGCTGAGAACGACGCGGAGCGCCAACATAAGGCGCGCCAGTTCGCCGCCGCTTGCGGTCTTGTGAAGCGGCGCGGCCGGCGTGCCCGGATTGGTTTTTATCATGAATATCGCGGCGTCGATTCCGGATGCTGACGGCTCGCCCGCGGTTGTCTCCATCGCTATGTCGGCCTGGCCCAGTTTAAGGTCGGGAAGTTCCGCCATTATGGCGGCGCGAAGGGATTCGGCGGCTTCGCGGCGTTCGGCTGAAAGCGCCATCGCGGCCTTCGCGAATTTTTCGTGCGCTGCGGCGGCCTCGCGTTCCAATTCGCCTAGACGCTCTTCGCCGTTCGAAATCGATTCGAGCGCCGCGGTTATTTCGGAAAGTTTCGCTGGCAGCTCGTCGACTTCGACGCGGTGCTTCCGCGCGGCCGCCCTTAACGCGAACAAACGCTCTTCCGACGATTCAAGCGCGGCGGTATCCGCGGCGATGGGCTGGACGCTCGCTATGATTTCCGAAATTTCCGAACCGATTTCATACAGCCGGTCGATTTGTTTCTGGTATGGATTCGTGTCGCCTTTAACGCGTTCCAAAATATGCGCGGCGCCGAAAAGGATTTCATCCGCGGGCTTGTAAGAACCAAAGCCCGAAAGCGCCGCCGCCGCGTCCGCCAAAGTGGCCGCGTTTTTTTCCGCCGCCATCAGGCGCGCCCTTAAAGCCGCAAGCTCGCCCTCTTCGCCCGGCTGCGGCGCAAGTTCCGCCAATTCGTCCCGGCAGTGTTCCAAAAATTCGCGTTCGCTTGCGGCCTTGGCGACTTCCGCGCGGAACGATTCCAGTTTCGCGGCCGCGTCCTTCCATGCGAAAAACAGCCCGCCGACGACTTCGCGCGCGGCGTCCAGCCCGCCGAATTTGTCGAGCGCGTATATATGCGTGCCGGGATTCATCAATGAATGGTTTTCGAACTGGCCGTGGATTTCGACCAATGCGTCGCCGATTTGGCGCAGCGTTCCGATATTGACGGGAATCCCATTGACCCATGCGCGCGACGTGCCGGACGATTCCACTTTTCGCCGCAAGGTCAGGATTTTTTCCGCGTCAATCCCGTTTTCATCCAGAACAGCTTTCACTGCGGCGGGGACTTCGCCTTCGAATTCGGAAATCGCCTGTCCGCTTTCGGTTCCGGCGCGCAGAAGCCCGACGTCCGACCGCGCGCCCAACGACAGCGCAAGCGCGTCCATAAGTATGGATTTTCCGCTGCCGGTTTCGCCGGTCATGACGTTAAGGCCCTTGTGGAATTCCAGGGTCAGGTCGTCGATTAGGACTATGTTCTTAATGTCGAGTTTGCGGAGTATCATCTTCCCTTGTCATTCCCGCGGCGGCGGGAATCTCAAATCGTATGAATCATTATAGCACGGGGAACACCTGTTGCAAGACGGATTTTCCCGTCCAGAAAATGAAGCCCGTTATCTTTTTGCCCGGATAGATTTCGCCCAGAAGCCTGCCGTATTCGGCCATTTGCTTGCGGTAGTCGGCCGCGTCCCCGCCGCCCGTCTTGAAGTCTATGAATTTCACCGCGTCGGCCGACAAAGCCATGCGGTCTATGCGCCGCGCCTGGACGCGCCCGTCTATCATGCCCGCGACCGGAACTTCCGCGCGCGAGCCCGGCCCGAAGAATTCGGCCAGTTCCGGCGCCGCCGCGAAAACCTCGGGCGGCAGCTTGTTTTTTTCGGCCAGCTTATGGAAATCTATCCCGGCCTGGACGGCCGCGTCCTGCTCTTTCATTTTCTCCAAGAATTCTTTGACGGATTTGTATGTCATTTCAAAATCCGGGTGCCGGGCGCGGCCATGTTGAGATTCTTTTGAATAAGCTCTTCCATATAGTCCGGGCTGCGGTTCTTTATAAGTTCTATCCGAAGGTTAAGGTCGCCAAGCGCCGCGCGCTTGTAAGCGACGGCTTGTTCCATCCGGTCCGCGTCGCGCGTCCGCTGGATGAATTGAACCAAGCCCCCTTCCGCGAAAATCGCCGCATATAAAAGGTAAAGGAACAGCGGAATCAGCAAAACGCCCAGCAGACCGGCCGGGCCGCTTCGAAGCGCCAGCCGCAGGAATTCCAATAATTGCTTGATTTTCGTGAACATAATGCAATTATAACAGAATGTTAAAACCCCTTCAACTTGGAAATCTTGTCATCGAAACGCCGGTCTTCGCGGCGCCGTTGGCGGGCATAACGGATTTGCCGTATCGTAGGATTCTGCGCGAACTTGCGCCCTCTGCGCCGCTTATGACCGAGATGAACTCGTGCCACAGCCTGGTTCAAAACGCGAAGGCCAAGCGGAATTCGGACGACTTTTCCAAGGAAGGATTGCTGGGCGCGCAAATCTTCGGCGCGGACGCGCGGGCGATGGCCGACGGCGCGAAGATTTTGGAGCAACGCGGCGCGTCATGGATTGACATAAACATGGGCTGCCCGGTGCCGAAAGTCGCGACCCGCGCGCTTGCGGGCGCGAACCTTATGCGCGACCATGAATTGGCCGGGCGAATCGTCGCCGCTATCCGCGCGGCGGTGAAAGTTCCGGTTTCGATAAAAACGCGGCTGGGCTGGGACGCCGCGCATTTGGATAGCGCGGAACTTGTGCGGATTTGCGCCGACGCTGGCGCGGACATGGCGATAATCCACGGCCGCACGCGCGCCCAGGGATATTCCGGCGCGGCGGACTGGGGCGCCATCGCGCGCATAAAGGAAAAATCGCCTGTTCCGATAGTCGCGAACGGCGACATAAGGACGCCGGACGATATTTCTAAAATAAAACGAATCACCGGTTGCGACGGCGTTATGCCCGCCCGCGCGCTGCTTGGGAATCCATGGGCGTTGTCATTCCGCGGCTTGGCGCTTCAATCTCGGCAAATGACAATTTTGAAGCATCTTGAATACTCAATCGACTACTACGGCGTCCCCGGCGGCGTCTATATGTTCCGAAAACACCTTGCGTGGTATTCGTCCGGCATGGCGGGCGGCGCCGTCTTCCGCGCGAAAATAAATTCCTTGATTGGCCATGCCGAAATGCGCCAAGCTATAACCGATTTCTTCGATTAGAAACCGGGGGTGCGAAATGTGCGAAGCCATAGAACGTTTGACCGAAATAGGCCTTGAAGCCGCGACGGAATGCGCGGCGGCGATTGAAAGAAAATATCCCGGCAAAGCCAGCAAGTGGGATATGCCCGGAAACCTTCAAAGGGAATGGACTATCGCCAAAAGGGCCCTGAACCTTGGCCAAGCCCTATTTACAAGCCAGGCCCGTTGAATTATCATTGGTTGGTTTTTTTGGGAATTTCTTCGGCCCAAAGTTCCGGGCCTTTCTTCCGCCTTTTATAAAAATAGCACCCTGCGCAGGGCGAACCCGCCGCGGCCCGACCGCCCATAAGCATTTTTTTCGTGTCCGCATACAGGCCGCGCTTCATGCAAGCTGCCAGGCCGTCCGAAAATGCGTTCCCGCCGAATTCCAAATCGCGGTTCGCGCTGCAACCGAACATGCGTCCGTCCCAGCTTAGCTGCGGCGCGTCCCAAAGATGCCTGCACGCAAGGACTTTAAGCGCGTCTTCCGGCGGCACGAAGCTTGGCCTGCCCAGCGAATTGCTGACGAATTCGATTCCGGTTTCGCGTTCGATTTCCGGCCGCTTGTCGATTGCGGGCCGCCAGTTGCCCCAGTCCCTGATGAAATACATCTCCATGGAGAGGGACGCCGCCAAGGCCTTCGCCGCGCGGATTTCGTCCGGCGATTCGTTCGTCGGAAGGATTATGTATTGCCAATAGAGTTTTGTTTCCGCGTTATGGATTTTTTTATATTCGTTGAACTTTTTTATATTCGCGATGACGCGGCCGAAATCGCCGCCGCGCCTGTATGCCGAATAAGTTTCCTGCCGCGCGCCGTCCAAAGCGATGCAGATTCCGACGACGCCGGTTTTCGCGATGGCTTCCAGAACCGCGTCGGACATCTCGTTGAAGTTGCTTCCGCCCCATGCGGACAGCGCGACTTTTTTAAGGCGCGCGTATTCCATGATTTTTATTATGTCGGGATTAAGGAATGGTTCCCCGGTGTTCGAAATTTCTATGTGTTTTATGAAGCGGTTCTTATCGATAAATTTTTTGAAGTTTTCGAACGTCAAATATCCCGCGCCGCGCCCGCAGAAATTGTTTTTCCGCATGGGGCAGCCGGCACAATTCAGGTTGCAAAGGCTGCAAACGTCCAGGCAAACCGATGTCGGCCGGCGGAACTTTATCCAATCATAAAATCCCTGCAAAGCCGCAGAAACTGGCCATTTTTCTACCCCCCCCCCTGGCCGGTTCCGGGGCTGTTTCCGCACCGCCGCGGAATCGCCCCGTCACCCAGGCGAAGGCCGGGGTCCATTGTGGGGAATTCGTCGCCGAAGGCGACTCAATTCTCTTGTATGAATCCGCCGGATTGCATCTTCCAAAGATTCGCATAAATGCCGTCCTTCTTTTTTAATAGTTCCGCATGGCTGCCTTGTTCGGCGATTTTCCCGCCGTCCATCACGACTATCCTGTCCATGTGGCGAAGCGTCGACAATCTGTGCGCGATTGCTATGGTCGTGCGTTTCGCCGAAAGCTTCGCGATGGCTTTTTGAATCGCCGCTTCCGTTTCCGAATCAAGCGCGCTTGTGGCTTCGTCAAGCACCAGTATCGACGCGTCTTTAAGGAAGGCGCGCGCGATGGCGATGCGCTGACGCTGGCCGCCGGAAAGTTTGATACCCCTGTCGCCGACCAGGGTGTCGAACTTGTCGGGCGCGTCCATGATGAAGCCTTTCGCGCTGGCGTCTTCCGCGGCCGCTTCTATTTCGGCCGGCGCCGCGCCTTCCTTCCCGTATCCTATATTGTCGCACAGCTTGCGGTTGAACATCGAGGCGTCCTGCGGAATGAACGCGATTGCGTCGTGGAGCGAATCTTGGGTGGCCTTCGAAATATCCTGCCCGTCTATAAGAATCTTGCCGCCGGTCAGGTCGTAGAACCGAAGCAGCAGATTGACCAGCGTGGTCTTCCCGGCGCCGCTGCGGCCGACTATGCCGACCCTTTCGCCCGGCTTTATGGTAAGGCTGAAATTCGTTATGACGTCCTTGCGCTTTCCCGGCTTGGCGCGCTTGTATTTGAACGAAACGTTTTTGAATTCGATTTTGCCGCGCGGCGCTTTCAGGATTTTGGCGCCGGGCGCGTCGACGACGTCTATCGGCTTGTTAATCATGGCGTAGGCCTGCCGCGCGTTGCCCCAGTCTTCCATCAGGTCGGGTATAATCCAAACCATCTGCGACACGGCTTCGGAATTCGCCCAGTAGACCGCCCATGTGAAGACGATTTCCGCCAGCGTTATCTGTCCGTTGAAATACATGGACGCGAACATCAGCATTATGATGATGAACGAGCCGGTCGTAATCATCGACGGCACCGACCAGAACAGCAGCGTGGTGTCGTTTCCGCTTTTGTGGGCGTCGGATAGCTTCTGGCGCGTTTCGGACATGTATTTCTTTTCGCGCGCGGTCGCCGAGAACAGCTTCACGATAGAGAAATTGGAAAGGCTGTCGATAAGCTTTCCGCTAAGCAGGCTTGCCAGGTTGGACGCCTTTTCATACCGCCGCAGCAGCGGTCCCGCGAGCGCGGCCGACCAAAGGAACCTGAACGCGAAAGTCGCTATCATGACCAGCGCGATTTTCCAGTTCAAATGCGAGACAAGCACAAGGTTCGCGATAACCGCGACGAAGCACAGGATGAACTGCATTCCGTTTCGCAGTATGCGGCGGAATCCGTCGGCTATATAGTCGGCCTGCTTGTTTATCTTGCCCGCGAAAGTATTGTGGAAGAAATACGACGATTGCAGATAAAGCCAGTCGAACACCTTTTCGCTAAGGTGCCTGGGCAGCTTCGGCGAATACCGCCCCTGGATGAAGTTCCGCCACACTTCGACGCCGTCGAAGAAAATCATGAAGCCGAACACCAGCAATATGGTGGGCAATGCGTATGAAACCCAGTCCGCGCCGTCAGGCAGGCCGTTTTCGAACACCGCGATGAAGCGCTTGTAAAGAAGCGGATTCACGACCTTGAACCCGATTTCGGAAATGACGAACAGCAGCGCCCATAAGCCCAGCGTCCAAGGCATGAACTTGAATCCGTATTTGAACCAGAATCCCCAAATAGTTTTCGGCAGTGTAGTCATAGTCGTTTATTCCCATGTCATGCCGACGGAGGTCGGCATCCCAAATTGTAAAATTCCTTATTTAAGGCGGTTAAGCTTCTTCCGGACTTCCCGCGCGTTTATCTGCCCGTCGGATTTAAGTTCCAAAGCGCGGCGGTAGGCTTCCTTCGCGCGGTTGATTTGTCCGTCCGCCGCAAGCGCGTCGCCCGCATGCTCGGCATATCCGGATACGTCCGGCTCGACCCGAAGCACGCGCTCGAAGATTTTGACGGCTTCCGCCGCTTCGCCGCGCGCGGTAAGGACCGCGCCGATTGCGTCCCAATAATCGCTTGTCCCGGGATTGTTCCGGATAAGCGCGACCGCCAGGTCGTAAGCCTGGTCAAGGTTCCGGCCCTGCGCGGCCCATACGCGAATCTTGTCGGCGACAAGGCCCTGGTCTTTCGGCGAAAGGTTGGACGCTTCGTTCAAATCGTTCTCCGCCTCGAACAATTCGCCCGCAAGATAATTGATGTGCGCGCGAAGCTTCAACAGATACGCCGTCGTGGCCGGGCTGGCGTCGGCGGCGGCGTCCAGGCTGCGGTCGGTTATGTTCCGCGCGCGCTTCATGTCGCCGTCCGCCGCTTTCATAAGCGCCAGCTTCGCCACCGCCGGCACGAAGGACGGATATTTTTTCACCAGTTTTTCCAAGGCGCGCGGCGACTGCCCGCCGGTCTGCACCATGACGAAAGGCATGAATGCGCTGCCTTCCGGAATGCGGTCGAAGAAATGCGCGGCCTTGCCCTGGCCCCAGAAATTCATTCCAAGGTAATAGTTAAGCGCGTCGTCCGCAATCCCGCCGCTGACGATTTCCGCGGTGCGCAAAGCGACCAGTCCCCACCCCGTCCCAATCATGAAAGGATTGTGCGCGACGACCGACGTAAGCCCGAACCGCATTTGCTTGGCGTAAGTGTCGTAATTCGACCAGTCGGGCAAATCCTTTATGTCCATGATGAAGCTTCCGCGCGGATTGCCCGCGAATCGTTCGGTAAGCGCGGCGGCTTCCGCGTCCATCTTATGGTGAAGATAGAACGCGCGGATGAACAGAAAATCGTTCAGGTTTAGAAAGTCGCCGGGCATCATGTCGAAATATTTCTTCGCGGATTTCGGCTTGTTTTGCGCGGCGTATGCGAAGCCGCGGTAGAAATTCGCAAGGTCCGGAAAGGCTTTCTGGGCGTCGGCGATTTTGACGGCTTGGTCGGGCTGGCCGGCCGCGACCGCCGCGACTATTTTCGCGGGCGCCAGCAGGAATATGTCCTTGTTTTTCAATAGTTTCCAGGCGTCCTGCCATTTGTCGGCCTGGACCGCCATGCCGAAATCGACCGCAAGCTTGACCAGGGTGTTTTCGCTGTCCGCGGCCGCGCTAACCGAAAGGCCGCCGCCCGACATGAAGGCCGCGCGCATGATTGTTTCGCGCACGACTTTCGATTCGGAATCGGACATGGATTCGGAAAACTTTTTCATCGCGGCGAAGTCGCTTACATGCATGGCGTGCAGCCCGGCCAAGAATTCCCCGAATTCGCCGCCCTTTCTATTATTGTCATCCCGGGCAATCGCGCCGCAGGCGGGGCGACCCGGGACCCCATCCATTAGTAAGGAACCCGCCAGCATTCCGACAACGGCAAGCGCGGCCAGGACTATCCCGAAAACCTGGAATTGCCTTTTATATTCCGCGATAAATGCGGTAGCCACGCTCGTCACCCCGGCGGAGGCCGGGGTCCATTGTTTGGAAACTATTTTCTTAATTCTCTTTTTCATCCTGCGACTTTACACGCTCCAATCGCAATAATAAAGCAAAAAATAATTGTCATGCCGCGGCTTGACCGCGGTATCCCGGCATATTATATTAAGTATCATGAAGAAAACCCTTATAAACATCGCCGCATGCTTCGCGTTGGGCAAGGACGCCCGCGGCAAGTTCCGAAACGCCCTTTGGTTCGGTTTGGCGAAATCCATCCGCGCGCGCCTGGCGGAACGGCGCTTGAAATTCCCGCATAAGCTTGCCGTCGTGGCCATCGCCAAAAACGAAGCCCCCTATTTCCGCGAATGGATTGAATTTCATAAATTGGTCGGCGTCGAAAAGTTCTATATTTACGACAATGAATCGACCGACAATACGAAGGAAGTTTTGGAACCTTACATAAAATCCGGCCTGGTCGAATATACTTTCATACCGGGCGAGCGGCAGCAGCACCCGGCCTATCGCGACTGCGTCGCGAAACATAAATTCGACACCGAATGGCTTGCCTTTATAGATTTGGACGAGTTCCTGGTGCCGCAGACCACATCGAATGGGGGGGGGTATTGCGCGACGATTCCAGGGTATCTGGATTCGCTGCCGCGGGCCGCCAGCATGGTTTTGGCCGGATGGGTCATGTATGGAAGCAACGGACACGAAACAAAGCCGGAAGGTTTGGTTGTCGAGAATTTCAAAACCCGCGCGGACTCGAAAAACGTCTGGCTTCCCGGCGATATGTATAAAAGCGTCGCGAAGCCGCGCTTCATAACGGACGTCCGGAACCACCGGCAGAAAATGTTCGCGGGCAAGGAAATCGCGGAATACTTCGGCAAAATTTCGGATTGGCGTCTAAGATGCAACCATTATCATTGCAAATCTTGGGAAGAGTATCAAAAGCGCGCGCCTCGCGGCGCCGCGTATCGGGGTATCGCCAGCGGCGCGACGAAATACACCCGCGAACACTTCGATTTCAGCGACCAGAACGACGTCCCGGACCCGATAATGGATAAATATATCCCTGCTTTGAAAGCGAAACTTTCTTAATCGACCCATGTTGCCGAAGACGGGCGCGGTTTTGACTTGCACAATTCGTCGTGCCGCTGCTCCAAATCGTTATACATGTATCTTAGATGCAATAAGTATTTCATGGACTTGTCCAGCAGCATGAATGCTTCTTTTTTCGCATTGGTGTATCCGCGAAGAACCGCCAGGTGCTGCTTTACTTCAGCAAGAAATATTTCTTCGTTTTTATTCGACATTTTCGCCCCCTTTTCGGTTAAAGAAAATGCCACTTTCGAAAAAGTGGCGGGAGGTTAAGAACTATACAAAGATATAGTGCGGCTTATTGGATATTCGCCGCCCTCCCGCCGAAGCGAAAGGTTTTTCTTTGTAAAAGGTTCTTACACCCCGACGCAGGAACACCCTGCGTCGAAAGCATTATATCAAATTAGGAATTTTTATCAATGAAATAAATTATCACCGCGAAGGTCCGCTTATTCCAATATTACAAGTCCGTTTTCGGTCCGGGCGGCGGGATATTCGGGAAGGATTTGCGACAGCGTTTCAAACCAGCTGCCCTTGGCCGCGCCGCGCGCGCCCGCGAATCCGTATATGTGCAATTCGTCCCGCGCGCGCGTGGACGCGACGTATAAAAGGCGGTAGTATTCTTCCAGTTCCTTCGCGTCATACGCCGCGCGAAGCCCCTTATAGTCGGCGCCGGTTTTGCCGCGGCCGTTGCTGAAGACCCAATGGCTGCGGCCGCATGCGGGAATTATCGGATTGACGTCGCCGCGCCCTTTGATTTTCGCGGTGTCGACAAGGAACACGACGCGCGCCTCCAGCCCCTTCGCGCCATAGGCGGTCATGATGCGGACGCCGCTTGCCGCCGCCATGTCGCGCTTTATTACGGACTCGCCGCGCATGAACCAGTCGATGAATTGCGCGATGCCGCCCGCCTGCGTTCGCTCGAACGACAGCGCCAGCGTCAGGAATTCTTCCAGCGGTTCGATTGCCGCGGCGCCCATGCGCTTAATCGTGTTTTCGCGGCGCCCGTCCGTGTCCAGCACCTTCATAAGGAACGAATAGACGCCCCTGTCCTTCGACCATTCGATTGTTTCATCAAGGCGCGGGTCGTCCGTTTGTTCGAACAAAGTTCCCTCGCGCCCGCGGCACAATTTATAAAGCTGCTGCTCGGTCGTCTCGAAAAGCGGCGACCTAAGCGCGCACGCCAGGGAAAAATCGTCGGACGGGTCTTGGCAGAACCGCATAAGCGCAAGCAAATCTTTCACCGGAAGCGATTCGGCCAGCGCCATCCTGTCGCTGCCCGCGACCGGGACGCCCGCTTCCGCCAGCGCCGCCGCCATGTTCCGCGCGTGCGGCCGGCGTTTTTTGACAAGGACCATGATGTCTTCCGGCGCAAGGTCCGGTCGCGCGCCGAGCATGCTTTTTATATCCGCGGCGATTCCTTCTGCGTATATTTTGTATCGCTGGTCCGAACTGGTTTCTTCTTCGTCGTCATCCTCGCCGTCGTCCTTTATGATGGTATGAAGGACGATTTTCCCCTGCGCGTCGGGCCGCCCGGAAATATGTTTCGTTTCCGTCTTCCATTTTGTGAAGCCGCGCGTCGTTTCATGGTTGAAAATCCAATCGACGCCGTCCAGTATCGACTGCGCCGTGCGGTATGATTTTTGGAAATCGATTTTCCGCATGTGCATTTCGTTTTCCGCGGTTTGGCGCGCGATGTATTCTTCTGCGGAAAAGAAGCTTTCGATGCTGGCGCCCTGGAACGAATAGATGGACTGCTTCGGGTCGCCGACGACGAAGACCGACGGCCGCCCCGCCGCGACGAAGAAATCGGTAAGCAGGCTTCGGACGATTTCCCATTGCTGCGGGCTTGTGTCCTGGGCCTCGTCCACCATCAGATGTCGTATGCGCGAGTCCAGCTGCGATATGACCCAGCCCGTCATCTCGCGCGACGAAAAAAGGCGCATGGTGTAAAGAATCAAATCGTCGTAATGCAGGCGCGCCGAGGATTCCTTGGCGCGGCGGAATTCTTCGGCGAATTTCGCGGCCAGGATATAAAGCGCGGCGGTGTCTTTCAAAAGCTCTTCGCGCGCTTCCAGCTGTGCGGCGTTGTAAAGCTCGGCCTGTTCGGCGGATACGAAAATCGCGAGCTCTTCGCCGAACTTTTTCTCGTTGAGAATCGCGTGCTTGCTTTTTTCGAGTTTAAGGGTTATGAACCGCGACCTGTATTCTTCGAAAAGGATTTCGCCGCCCGCGAATTTTATCATGGCCGCCGCGGTTTCCGTCGCGAATTTCACGCCTTCGGACGCGCCGCATATATCCATAATTTTTTCGCCGTAGATTTTGCGGAGCCGCATCCTTCCCGGCGACATGAATTCGTCCCTGTCGAATTCAAGCGGCCCCAAACTTTTCCTGATGGTCTCGATGAATTGCCCTGCGCCCTTGATGTCGAAATCCAGGGAAAAGAAGTTCCTATACATATCGGCCGCAAGCTTTTGCAATTCGTGCCCGCCGAATTCGGTCGATTTTTCCATTATATGGAACATCGCCTCGCGAAGCTCTGTATCGGTTTCGTTAAGCCACAGCTTATGGAACACGTCCGACACCATGCGGTTCCTGTCCGCGTCGGTCATCAGCGTCCAGGCCGGGTTAAGGCCCGCCTCGGGCGCGAAGCGGCGCAGGATTTCCTGGCAGAATCCGTGGATGGTTTGGATTTTGAGCGCGTCCGGCTCGTCTATGTATTCATAGAACAATTCGCGCGCGCGCGCCGGGTCGAAGCCGCCTATTTCGGCCAGCTTTTCTTTAAGCTCGGCTTCGCCCGCCATCGCGAATTCTTTAAGGGATTTGAGGATTCTTTCCCGTATCTCGGCCGCGGCCGCGTTTGTGTATGTAAGGCATAGGATGGAATCCGGCTTGGCGCCCGACAGCAATAATTTCAGCAGGCGCCTGATTAGGACGCTTGTCTTTCCGGTGCCCGCGTTCGCCTGGACCCAGACATTGTTGAACGGATTCGAAGCGTCCGTCTGTTCGGGCGAAAATTTCGGCTGTAAAATCGTCTTGTTTTCGGATGTCATTGCGTTCATAATCATACACCGAGGGAAAGGATAAGTCCAGAATGAATGATATTTCGATTCTTGCCATGGTCGCGGCCGGTTTTTTCGGACTGGTCATGCTGCTTGCCGTCCGCGCGGTGGCCCGGTCCGCTCGCGCCGCCAACGCCTTGTCCGAAATCCTTATGCACCCTGCCCGCGCGAAAATGTCCGATGCGAAACTGGTTTTGGACAAATTGTCCGAGAAATATTTGGAATCGGTGTCGTCGCTGATTGCGCGCCTGTCGGAAACGCTTTCATTGCAAACCCGCCGCGCGGATGAAATCTATGCGAATTTGACGAAGGACAACGCCGCGCTTGTGGGCGCCGCCAATGGCGCGGCGGACCGCCTGTCCGGCATAACCCGGATTCTTGACGCGCGCCTGGCCAATTTCCATAAGGTCGTGAATTCCGAAACCTGGAACAACCTTGCGAAAACCTCGAACGAGTTCGGCGCGGAAATGAAGGGGCTTTTCCAGTTGGCCGACCACCTTTCGATGGAGGTGTCGGACCGCGTCGATAAAATCCGCGGCAGTTTCGAGGATTGGACCGAGGATTCCAAACGCCTCAACGCATCCCTTTCGGCCGGGCTTGAAAGCAACACCGCCCAGATGAATTCCTTCAATATAGAGTGCGAAGGCCTGAAATCCCTTATGGACGCCGCGGCCGAAAAATTCGGCAAGGTGCGCGGCGAATCCGAAGGGCTTGAAGAAACCCTGCGCCGCAATGAAAAACTGGTCGACGCGCACCTTGATAAAGTCGCGGGCTTCACGCGCCAGTCGAAAATGTTGCTGGACCAGCAGCTGGGCGGGCTTACCAACACCGCCAGCGCGGTCGGCAGCCAGATTCGCCTCGCCGAAAGCAGTATCGACAAGCAGCAGCAGATTCTGGAAAAATCCGTCCAGACCCTGATGGAGCACGCGACGGACACCGAAGGATACGTCAAGGGGATTTCCACCCAAATCACGACCCTTACCGGCCGCTTGCAGTCCGAGGTTAAGGAAATGATAGAAGGCATGCTGGAAAGCCTTGGACGCGTTTCGGACAATGCGAACGCCGCCCTGGCCGATACCGGCCGGGCCGAAATCGCGTTCAAGGAAAACGTCGCGGCCATGACCGCCGGCATAAAGGACGCGATAGCGCAGCTGGGCGCTATGAACGCCAGGATGATGAGCGAAGGCGGCGGCATGATGGAAATGTCGAAAGACGTCGCCGCGCGCTTGCAGCCCCTGGCCGAGCTTATAGCGGGCTATCATAATGTCCTGCCCGAGCTTGGGAAGAATTCCGAGGAAATAACCGGCAAATTGCGGAATTTAAGCCAGGCGACGAACGAATCGATTGTCGGCATGGCGAATTCTTCCTTGAAGCTCGAAAAACTTACCGAGCAGTCGCGCCAGATGATGATGGAATTGCTTTCGGACTATTCCGACGCGCTTGGCAAGATGGAAAAATTATCGCATGGCATGACTATTGCGCGCGCCGCCCCCGTGTCATCCGATCGACAGCCGCGGCGAAGCCCGCAGGGCGAAGACGGGTTCATGGCCGGCGCCCACACGATGATGGAAAAGCTTAACGAGATTTCCGTCGACCTTGTCCAGGCCGCCAACGCCGAAATCCCGGAACAGATTTGGGACAGATACCGCGCCGGGGACAAGGCGGTCTTCGCGAAATGGTTCGCGAAGATGGTGTCCGGCGCGGACAAGCAGAAATTCCAGGCCCTGTTCAAATCGGACGCGGCGTTCCGCGGCAACGCGACGCACTTCATGCGCGGCTTCCACAAGATGCTGCTGGACGCGGCCCAGGACGACAACAAGGACGCCATAACCGCGACGCTTCTTAAAACGGACATCGGCCGCATCTACCTGGCCATGAAGGAATTGATTAGTTGATAAAACCCTTGCCTGGGCGCGGTCGGTTTTTGTAGAATTCGGCCGGGGGAAAACTTATGTATATGCAGCTGCTGATATTTTTGGGTTTGGCGTTCGGGCTGGTTTATCTGCTGCGTTTGGCGCAGGTAGGGACATTGCTTGCCTTTCTGGCCGCGGGAATAATAGTCGGGCCGCACGCGCTCGGGCTTTTCCAGATGACGCCCACCTGGGAATTTCTAGGGCAGCTTGGCATCGCCTTCCTTTGGTTCACGATGGGTCTGGAACTGAACGTCCGGCGAATATGGAACATGAAGGGTCTTATCTTCGGATTCGGCGCGTCGCAGGTCGCGGTCGTGGTCATGATTATGGCGCCCTTGATGTTCTTGCTGACCGACTGGCCCGCGCTTGGCGTCGTCATGGTCGCGATGCTGCTTGCTATGAGCTCGACTTCCAGCGACCTGCAAATTCTTGCCGACAAGAACGAGCTTCATTCGTCCCTGGGCCGCCAGTCGTTCTCGATATTGTTGTTCCAGGATTTATTGTCGATTCCGCTGCTGGCCATGCTTCCGGTGTTCAGCGGCAAGTCCCTTAACCTGGGCGGCGACATAGTCGACATACTTGTTATTTCCGCGGGCCTGATATTCGGCGCGTTCCTTATAGGCCGCGTGATTCTGAACCCCATCATGCGCGCGGCGTCCAAGCTTAAATCGCGCGAAGCCTTCATAGTCATAATACTTCTGAACATAACATTATGGTCGGTGGTTCTGGACTGGGTCGGCCTGCCGCCCGCGATGGGCGCCTTCCTGGCCGGCATGCTTATGTCGGAAACCATATACCGCCATCAGGTCCGGGCGGACATAGCGCCGTATCAAATCATGTTCCTTTCGTTCTTCTTTATCGTATTGGGCCTGTCCATGAACATACCGCTGGTCGTGGATAATTGGATGATAGTCGCGGGCGGCGTCGCGCTTCTGATGGGTGTCAAGATGGCGGCGCTTTATATAGTCGGCCGGACGCGCGGGGTGTCCAGGCGCGAATCGTTCAGAATCGCGATATTGCTTTCCCAAGGCGGCGAATTCGGCCTGCTGGTCCTGAACACCATATTGTCGGCCGGGCTGGATGTCATCCCGAAGGAACACGCGCAGCTTCTGATGGCGGTCATAGTGGTTTCGATGATGATTACGCCTATGTTGGTCAAAGTCTTCGACATGCTGGAAAAGCGCGGGCTTGTGTTCAAGGGCGATTCCAGGCGCGGCACGAAGCTGGCCGCGGCGGGCGACGAAGGCGGGATAAAAATCGAAAAGCCGATGGTCGTCATATGCGGATTCGGGCGCGTCGGCCAGACCATAGCGAAAATGTTCCAGACCCAGGGCATCACTTACACCGCGCTGGATATGGAAGTCGACCAGGTCGTGATGGGACGGCGCGAGGGATACAGCGTGTTCTACGGCGACAGCACGCGCGAGGATGTCCTGCGTTCGCTGAAATTGGAAAACGTGAAGATATGCGTCCTTGCCTTGGACAATATGGCGGTTATCAAAAGGACCATCCGCGCGATGAAGGGCGTCAGTCCGCGCGTCAAGATATTCGCGCGGTCGCGAAACCTGATGGAAGCCGACGCGCTGATTAAGCAAGGCGCCTTCGTGGCGCTGCCCGAAACGATAGAGTCCAGCTTCGTGCTGGGCCAGGAAGTTCTGCTGAAACTGGGCGTGCCCGAGGGAGAGATAAATTCTATGCTGGAACACCTGCGCCGCGACAGCTATTCCGCCATGGCCAAGATATTGGAGCGGAACGACCCGAACTATTTCAAGCGCAATAGGAAACAAATCCGCGAATTGCAGCACATATTGTTGAAGGGCGAAATCCCGCCTAAGAAAAAGACCCTGGACGAAGTGGTGGCAAAGGATAAATGATTTTCATTTGTCATGCCGACGGCGGTCGGCATCTCAAATTGTAAATATCCTTATAATAATGAATTTTACAAAATGGGATTCCGGCCTTCGCCGGAATGACGTGGATTATTACCGCCCCGCGTGTCCGAAATTGCTGGCGGCGGCATAGTTCGAAACCGCGGGCCGGGCCGGAATAAGGGCGTCGAGTATTTTGCAGAAGACTTCCATATAGGCGATTTCTTTCAAATTCCGAACGATGGATTTTTTAATGCTTTGCAATTCTTCGGCGGCCGCGGCTTTCTTGCTTTTGCTCGCGCGGGCGGAGTCCAAATCCCGTTTCAAATAATAAGTCTTGCCGTCCATCCTTTTGACGCTTTGGCTAAGCCTGTCGATTTCCGAAAACATCTCGCCGCGGCCCAACCGGCGCAGGCGTTTCACAAGGCCCAGGTCTTCGGCCGGCGAATCCTGATAAAGTATGAAGTTTTTCGATATAAGGAATTTGCGGTATGCGGCGATTTTATCGGACAGCTCGGCGTTATGACCGGCATTGGCGAAGCCTTCGCGTTCGGCCTCGTCGGCTTCGCGGGCTTCCTCGGAAGAAATCCGGCGCTTGGCTTGCAGGTTGGCCGAGTCGAAGCCTGCGCGCTCGCGCTTTTCCAAAAGGTCGCAAAGCTCGCCAAAAATCATGAAAAGGGGTTTGTTGGGGTCGGGCTGGAAGTCCGCGGCGCGGGATATGGCGGGCGCCGGATTGATGCCGAAAGGCAAGGTAAGTTGTTGCATCGTCTGCATTGCTACACCTCTTGGTATTTAATCCTTCATGTTGCTATTTTACGCGCCCCTGGGATTTTTGTCAAGTCTTTTATGATTGACGTTCCGGCGGCTTTCTGTTAAACAACAGACATGAAAAAGAAGAAGGCATTTTGGGCAAGCGTCCTGTTCTGGGCGGCTTTCGCCCTGGTTTCGACCTGGGCGCCGAAAGAATACAATCCGGCGGCCCTGTTCGTCCGCTATTCGCCCAATGCGGCGGAACAAGCGGGCAATGCGGTCCAGCTTGCGGTGCCCTTGTCGGCGGCGACTTATGTTCTGCTTTCGGCGAATTGGGTGGGCGCGGCTTATTGGGCGGCGTCGGTCGGAACGACCGCCATATTGACGCACGGGCTTAAAGCGGCCACAAAGCGGAAGCGCCCGGATACCGAGAAGCTGGACAGCTTCCCGTCGGCGCATACTTCGTTCGCGTTTTCGGGCGCTTCGTTCTGGCAAGGCACGGGCGGCTGGTCCGTCGGCGCCGGGATGTATGCGGCGGCGGCATACGTCGCCTGGTCGCGGGTCCATGCGAACCGGCACCATGCGCACGACGTCATAGCTGGCGCGCTTCTGGCCATAGCGGTCAACCTGATCTTCTGGCGCTTGTTTAGACGAAGGTTGAAGCAAACCGAGAAATAAATCTTGAAAAACAAGGGGCCGGCTGTTATATTCCTGCGAACGGACAGGTGGCAGAGTGGTTTATCGCGCCCGCTTGGAAAGCGTGTGTGCTCGCAAGGGCACCGGGGGTTCGAATCCCCCCCTGTCCGCCAGGACTTTATATACATAAGGTTTGACAATGTTGGCTTTTTTAGGAGATGTTATCGGTTGGATTGTTGATGCCTTGCTATTTGTATTTATAGGAATACCGCTAACCATAGCTCTCTTCGCGTTTTTGGGGAAATATTTCTGGTGGACTGGAATCCCCGGCGCGGAAGATTAAAGCAGTTTCTCTTAAACCCAATGTCGAATATATTTTACATTTATATGTTGGGGTGTCATATACATTTATAGTCCGCCTTTTTCTTTCCTTGCATTTAATCCGCATCCGCGCTATAACTTATCCGAAAAGAAGGAGCATAAAATGGCAGGAAGCATAAACAAGGTCATACTCGTCGGCAACTTGGGCGCGGACCCGGAATCGCGGACCCTTAACAACGGCAACAAGGTCGTGAACCTTCGCGTCGCCACATCCGAATCATGGACCGACAAGGCCTCGGGCGAGCGCAAGGAACAGACCGAATGGCACCGCGTCGTCATATTCAACCAGGGCTTGGCCCAGGTCGCGGAGAGGTTCCTGTCCAAGGGTTCCAAGGTCTATCTGGAAGGCCAGCTGCGCACCAGGAAATGGCAGAACCAGCAGGGCCAGGACCAGTATTCGACCGAAATAACGCTTAACACAATCGGCGCGCAGATGGTTCTGCTGTCGGGCGGAAAGGGCGCGGGCGAAGGCGGCCACAGCGGCGGCGGGAATTCCGAAAGCCGCCCGGCGGAACAGCCCGGCGCCATCGACGACGACATTCCGTTTTAATAGGAACGAAGAAGCCGGTTTCAAAACCGGCTTTTGTTTTATTCTAAAATTAAATTGTCCTAGTTCACGCTGCCCTGCTGCGGGAAGAAGTTCAGCTTGATGGACTTCCATGTGTCGAAGTCTTCGTCCGGGAGCATGGAAAACGGCTGGCACGCCGAAATCGCCGCGCGCACCGAATCCAGAACGTAGCTGCCCGTGCCGTTGTCGTTGAAGAACGATTCGTTCTCTATCCAGACTTCGCGCACGAAGCCGCCCCTCGACATGCCAATGTGCGCCGACAATGCGAATTGTTCAAGCCCTGGGATGTTGGTGTCGATTTGCCAGCACCGAGTCATAGCTATCCGCAAGGCGTCTATCACAGATACGTTCACCACGCGCGCGATGGGCGCGGAATCGCGTTTGACCGACATGGTGCGGACGACCGGCGCGAAGGGAACTTTATCCTTGTCGTCTTTGCCGCGCGGCGCCTCGGCTTTTTGGGCGTCGCGGGCATTCGCGCGCGTCTTGTCTTTGGATACTTTCACCTGCGACAGGTCGATGTCCATTATCTTCACGCGCTCGGGCGCGACTATCTTCATAGGCTCGGAAAGCGCGAAGCTGGTCAGCATGAAGGCCGCGATGACAAGGTGCGCCAGAACGCTGCCCGTGAAATTTTCCGATGAAAAAATAAAATTAATCCGCATTCCCACCACATCGTCATACTGGCGAAGGCCAGTATCCAGTAATAGCTTCCATCCTTTGTCATTCCCGCTAAGGCGGGAATCCCAAATCGTATTATTCCTTATTCTCGGTCTTTAACCCGACTTTCGAAAATCCGGCGTCCTTCAATGCTCCCATAAGTCCGATGACGTCGCCATACGCTGCGTTCGTATCGCCGCTTATTACGACTTCCAGCTTCGGATTTTCTTTGGACATCGCCGATAGGCGCTTTATAAGCGCATCCAATTTCAGCTGCGATTTGGCCAGATAATAGCGCCCCTGCTTGTCGACGCTTACCTGTGCGGCGGTATCCTGGCCCGAAAGCGCGCCCCTGCCTGCTTTGGGCAAATCGAGGTCGATTCCGCTTGTCATCATCGGCGCCGTCACCATGAACACGGCCAGCAGAACCGTCATGACGTCAATCATCGGCACAAGTCCGAAGGCGAAGTCGAAATGGCGCTGGCGCTTTCCGTTCCTCATTTGAAAAACCCGTCCTTCGTCAAATCTTTCCGCAGATTGTCGACCTGGTTATACAAGTCGTCGGTTTTCTTCGAGAAATAATAGTAGGCGATTGTCGCCGGTATCGCGACGATTAAGCCAAGCGCCGTCGTCCCGAGCGCCATGGCAAGGCCCGGCGCGATAACCCCAAGGCTGGTGGAATTCGAAGCGCCTATCGCGGCGAAGGCGTGTATGATTCCCCAAATCGTTCCGAACAGGCCGATGAACGGCGCGGTCGCGCCCGCCATCGCCAGAAAGTAAAGGTTCTTTTCGAACGGCGCCGCGATTTTTTCGGCGATGGTTTCCGGATTGTCGTCGCTTGAAATCTGCGGCGGGTTGCGGCCTTCGTCCCGCCACATGCGTAACTTGCCGATTATGATTGCCCATGACAGGACGGACGCGGCCAGCAACAGCAGCGATACGGATAGTATCATTATGTCGTTGCCGCCGAACAGCGCCAATAGCGAGAATTGCGATTTCATTTGTCATCCTTTTGTTTTAAGAACTCGGTCAAGGATTTCGGAATCCTGATGGGTTTCAGTTTATCATTTACGAAGACCGCGTCAACGATTATTACGGACCGGACTTCGTTCCCGGCTTTTATAGTCTGGCGAACCTTGGCGCTTGCGGCGCCGACGTCCATGAATTCGGATTCCACGACGACGATTTCCGCGGCGCGGATGGGTTTCTTGTATTCCGCCGAAAGCGCCCTAAGGACGAATCCGCCCTGGTTCCAGTCCCAGCCTGTCATCATGTCCATGCGTGCGCGCTCGCAGATTTCGATATGGCGCGCGTGATAGACTATTCCGCCGGCGTCCGTGTCCGCATAAGCGATTTGGAATTTGAATTTATGCGTCATAATTTACTCCTAAATGTTTGTAAGCCGCCTGGGTTATGACGCGTCCGCGAGGGGTCCTTTGTAAAAATCCCTGCTGCATCAGATAAGGTTCTATAACGTCTTCGATGGTGTCCGCCGGTTCGGCAATCAAAGCCGAAATGGTTTCGATTCCGACCGGCCCGCCCGCATAGTGCTTTATGATGGCGTTCATGTATTTCTTGTCCATCTCGTCCAGGCCGCGCTTGTCGATGTCGAGGCGGTCCAAAGTGGTTTCGGCGATTTCCTTCGTTATGTCTTTGGCGTCCATGACGATTGCGAAATCGCGCGCGCGCTTCAAGATTCGGTTCGCTATGCGCGGCGTTCCGCGCGCCGACAAGGCCAAACGCGCCGCGGCCTCCGCCGATATGTCGTAATTCAGGATGGACGCGCTGCGCGATATGATTTGCGTCAGCGCGCCCTCGTCGTAGAAATTGAGCCGAAGGTCGATTCCGAATCGGTCGCGCAAGGGGCTGGACAGCAGGCCCGTCCGCGTCGTGGCGCCGACAAGGGTGAACGGGGGCAAGTCTATCTTTATCGATTTGGCGGTCGGTCCCTCGCCTATCATGATGTCCAGCTGGAAGTCTTCCATCGCGGAATAAAGGACTTCTTCGATGGCCGGCGACAAGCGGTGAATCTCGTCGATGAACAGAACGTCGCGCGGTTCCAGGCCCGTAAGTATCGCGGCCAAATCGCCCTGCTTGGTCAGCATGGGTGCGGCGGTAGAACGGAACCCGACGCCAAGCTCGTTCGCCACAATGTGCGCCAAAGTGGTCTTGCCCAAACCGGGCGGCCCCGAAAACAAGGCATGGTCCATCGCGTCGCCCCTGGACTTGGCCGCTTTTATGAAGACCATCAGATTGGCTTTCAGCGCTTCCTGGCCGATGAAATCGCAAAGCTGCTTCGGCCGCACGTTAAGCGCCAGTTCGTCCGACCCGTTCGCGTCCAATATTTTGTTCGTCATCTTTTTCCTTTTCAGTCCCCGCGAAGGCGGGGATTGTTCTTGTCGCTCATTATAATAGGGTTCCCTCGGACGTTTCCTTTTTCGCATAGCCCTTTATATTGTCGTATAGAAGCTTAAGGCCGGTAAGATACTGCGCGTCGTTGCCCTTTATGCGGACGCTTTCGGTGTCGATGTTGCCCTTGCTTTTAAGAACCTTGGCCAGGTGCGTCCCGAATTCAAGCGCGGAATAAGGCTCGCTCAAACCTTGTATAAGCATGCCCTTGTTCGGCCGCGACGAAAGGAAAGAAAGGTCCTGCGTGTCGATATCCGGCGACACTATGGCGAAGCCGTCGATTTCCGGCCGCCGCATCAGCGTCTGCAAAGTCGTCCAAACGCCGGTGTCATAGCCCGCTATCCAAATCTGGCCGCCTTCCTCGTTCTGGTTCTGAATCCAGTCCAGGACCGAAGCGGTGTCCATTATGTCGCCTTCGAGTCCCGCGCGCGAACCGATGGACATTCCGATTCCGCGGTAGTTGAAGCGCAGCGTCGCGAAGCCTATGTCCGCGAAGGCCCGGAACATGGCATAAGTTATGCGGTCGTTCATATGGTGGCCTTTCTCGGGCGCGCCGGGAACTATGACCGCCATGGGCGAGCTGGGAAGAAACCCCTTGGAATACACGCCGTGTATTTTGCCCGCCGTCCCTTGTATTATTATGTCTATCATATAAGCACCCCCAATCGCCCCGTCGCCCCGGCGAAGGCCGGGGTCCATTGTATATATCCTTATAAATCAAATGCGAACCTGTTTTCAATATAAAAATTGTGCTTTACACACCCGCCCGATTTTTGCTAAATTTGAAGGTAAGAAGGGGAAGTCCTATGAAACTTGTCAGATTTTTGGCGTTTTTGGCCTGCATGGTCGCGGTATGCCCGGCAATGGCTGAAAACAATTATTTCTTCCAGACCCAGTATCAGGAAGTGCCGGTGGCGTCCTACCTCGCCATGCCGGACGACCAGAATTTCATTCCCGCCTATGAATTCATGCTGCGCGCGGATTCGACGAACAACGACGCGAATATCGAAATGGCGCGCCAGGGCCTGGCCGACCTTTCCGGCATTCCGGCCCAGTTCGGCAACCGCCCTGCGGTCATATGCCGCCAGGCCCGGTGCTCGCGCTTGAACGACAGGATAACGCGGACTTATCTTTATAATACGCTGTCCAACCTGTTCATGCTGAATTCGCATTCGAAAATGCACATCTGCGAGGCGGACCCCTTCACAAGGTCGTGCTTGCAGGGCGGCATATCGTTCCCGGCAAGCGTCGGCATCGCGAACGCCATGATAAAGGTCCCAAGCGCGACTATAAGGCAGGTATCCGTTTCGACCGGCCTTTCGCAGACGCGGCTGGCGCTTTCGTATTTCGTCCTTGTGAACGGGATGGAAACGCAGTGCTCGCCGACGACCGCGGAAATCGTCGTTCCGAACCAGGGCTCGGCCACTTTGGTCAGCCGCAATTTCTCGTGCGACTTGACGCACGACGGCCCGTCGAACGTGTCGTTGTTGCTTAGCATAGACTATATAGATTTGGACTTCGGAATTTTGGGCGGCTACTATTCGTTCGGAATGCAGGGGCCCGCGCAGGGCGGCGGAACCGGATACGCGCTTATGAAATTGGAATATACGAACGATACGAAGAATATGAAGCCGGTCGGCGGCGACGACGATAACAGGCAGCCGGGCAACATAAAGTATGCCGATGGAATTTCCGCGGACGAGATATGGCAAAGCCAGGACCTGAACTCGCTTCAAGAGGGCGAAGTCCGCGTCCGCCCGCTTGACCGGAACGTTTTGCAATAAAATAAATTGTCATGGTCGGGGCCCCGCCCGACAATCCAGGTAATAAATGAATCAAACTATATTAGTCATCGACGACGACCCGGTCTTGAACGAAGGCATAGCGAACGCCCTGGCCGCCGCGGGCTTCGCGCCCGTGCGCGCAGCGTCCGCCGAAGAAGCTTTGGACATGATGAAAATAATGCTTTTCGATGGGATAATATTGGACCGGATGATGCCCGGCATGGACGGCGTGGAATTCCTGAAAAAGATTCGTGCGAAGGATATAAGGACGCCGGTCCTTATGCTTACCGCCCTTGGCGACACGGATAATACGATAGCGGGCCTGGAAGCCGGCGCCGACGATTACATGGGCAAGCCTTTCGCGGTGAAGGAATTGATTCTTAGAATAAGGAACCTTCTTAAAAACGCGCCCTTGCCTGCCGTCGCGGCGGGCATTGAATGGCGGGACGGCGAATTTTTCGCGGACGACCGCGGGATTCCGCTTTCCGATTCGGAAAAGGTCGCGTTGCGCGGGATGACGACCCCGGTCGGCGCGATAGTCGCCGCGGCGCCCATGACCATAAAAAGGTTGCGCGAAAAATTGTCCGGGTGTAAGCTTGGATTATCCGTGCAAAGCGTGCACGGCAAGGGATACAAACTGGTGAAAAGATGAGATTGCTGCCAAGAAGCTTTTTAGGAAGGACCATATTGATTATTTTGGTGCCGATGCTGCTGGTTCAGGTTATTATGGCGTCCGTCTTCTTCGACAATCATTGGAGCAAAATCCACGCGAATATGTCGCGCACCCTGGCGGGCGAAATCGCGGCCTTTGTGGACTTGGCGGAATCCGGCGCGGGCGACATGAATGTTTTGGCGCGGAAAGTCGGCATAAACATGACCCGGCACGACAAATTGAACCGCCCGGCCAAGACCGACAACAAATCGCACAAGGTCAATTTGCTTGCGGACGATTTGAAGCGGATGGTGAAATTCCCGTCGAAGATTTATATAGACGAAGGCAAGCGCCTTCTGTTCGTCGACGTGCATAAGCCGGACGGAATCCTTACCTTCGCGACCAGTTTGCGGCGCGTCTATTCCAGCAGCGTCGATGTCTTCGTCGTATGGCTTCTGGCGTCCCTGCTGATTGCGTCCGTCGTAATAACGCCGTTCATCATCGCGCATACGCGGTCCATCAGGCGCATCGCGAAAGCCGCGAATTTCTTCGGCCGCGGCATGGACATGCCGGGCTTCGCGCCGACCGGCACGCACGAGATTCGCGCGGCGGCGAAAGCGCTTATATCGATGAAAGAGCGTTTGGACAGATACAACAGGACGCGCACGGATATGCTGAACGCCGTCAGCCACGATTTGAAGACGCCCCTTGCGCGCATGAAGCTGGGGCTGGAAAACGGGAACGCCGGGAACGAAATGCTGCTGTCCGAAATCGATAATATGAGCGGCATGATTGGCGGCTATCTGGCCTTCGCCCGGGGCGAGCTGCCCGAGGAAGAACAGGATGTTTCATTGGCGCCGATGCTTGCGCGGCTTGCGCGCGACCTTGATAACAAGCGCGTTAAAATCGAATTGTCCCTGCCCGAAAGCCCTGTGCTTTTCTATGCGCGGCCGACGGCGCTGGCGCGCGCCTTTACCAACATACTTGTGAACGCGCTTAACCATGCTAAATCGAAAGCGAGGATAACCGAAACCGATTCGGATGAGTTTGTAGAGGTCGTGATTGACGACGACGGCAAAGGCATTCCGGAAAATAAAAGAAAGGACGCGGTCCAGCCCTTCGTGCGTTTGGATTCGGCGCGGGCAAGCGACGGGGGAACGGGCCTGGGCCTGACGATTGCGAAACAGGCGGTCGAAAACCACGGCGGCCAATTATTGCTTGAAGACTCGCCCTTGGGCGGCCTGCGCGTCCGCGTCATCCTGCCGATATAA
>JAIRRC010000034.1 GCA_031256175.1 Rickettsiales bacterium | reverse complement strand
TCATGGCAGACCAGCACGGCGAGGTTGTCATTTTCGGCGAGCGGGATTGCTCTTTGCAGCGAAAAAACCAGAAAGTCATGGAAGAATGTCCCGCCGCAATCCTGACCCCGGAAGTTCGCGGCGAAATGATTGAGGTTTGCAGGAAAGCCGTCAAGCAAATGGGATACACCAACGCCGGCACCCTTGAATTCATGTATGAGGACGGGAAATTCTATTTCCTTGAAATGAACACGCGCCTGCAAGTCGAGCATCCAATAACCGAGCAGGTCTACGGCGTCGACCTTGTTCAAGAACAGATTCGCGTCGCTCAGGGCGAAAAACTTGGGTATGCGCAGAAAGACCTTCATCCGTCGGGGCACGCCATCGAATTCCGCATAAACGCCGAGGACCCGGAGACCTTCGTCCCGAACGCCGGCACCATAACGGCTTATCATCCCGCCGGGGGGCTTGGCGTGCGCGTCGATTCCGCCGTTTATTCCGGATACCGCATTCCGCCGACATACGATTCCATGATTGCCAAGCTTATCGTGTCCGGGCCGGACAGGGCCGCGTGTTTGAAGCGCGCGAACCGGGCTTTGGGCGAATTCGTCATCGAGGGAATCAAGACAACCATTCCGCTTCATCAGCGTTTGATTGCCGACAAGGATGTGAAGGCTTTGAAGTTCGACAACAGGTGGCTGGAAAAATTCCTTAATAAAAGATAAAGCCGAAGAAATAATCAGTTAATCCAAGCGTATCTTGGTTCGTCACCCCGGCCTGCGCCGGGGTGACGAGGGTGTCAGTCGTCGAGGGAGAGGCCTTGAAGGGCTTTGCCCATGACATTGTCGATTAATGCGTCAGCTTTCGTTTTCGCGTCGCGATACGCCGCGTTTATAACTTCCGCTATCGTTTTCGCGTCTTCCTTCAAAAGCTCGGGGTTAATCGTCAATTTAACAGGGTCGTATTTGCCAGAAATTTCCGCGATGGCCATGCCGCCGCCCGATATTCCCTTAACGCTCATTTCGCCCAATTGGGTTTGAGCCTGGGATACTTTCGCCTGAAGCTGCATCGCTTGTTGTTTTAGGTCTGCCATGTCTAGTTCCTTTATAACCTGGATGGTCGGGTCAGGCCCGACCATGACAAGTGGTTTTATTTGTTCTGTTTTTCGATGGCGGCGGAAAGTATGTCGCCAAGAACAGCGCCGCTGTCGCCTTGGTTCGAATATTCCCTGACCGCCTTCTTTTCCTGGGCTTCGTCAAGCGCGCGGACACTCAGCTTCACTTCCTTGTCCCCGGGTATCGCGACCATCGCTTCAAGCTCGTCGCCGACTTTGTATTTCGCAGTCGACTGCAAGGCCTTGTCGCGCGACACGTCCGTTTTGCGGATGGTGCCGATTTTGCCGCCGGGCAATTCGATTGTGATTCCTTCCGGATTCACTTCCGTTATTTTGCCTTTCACGACGTCGCCCTTGTTCATGCCGCCCGACGGACGCGCCGCAGAGGCGCCGCTTTCGTCAAGCTGCTTTATGCCCAAGGTAATGCGTTCCTTTTCGATATTTATATCCAGGATTTTCGCGTTCACGACCTGGCCCCTTTCGAAGTTCTTCATGTCGCTTTCGGATTTGCTCCACGCCACGTCAGACACATGGACCATTCCGTCCAATTCGTCGTTAAGCGCTATGAACAGCCCGAATTCCGTTATATTCTTTATCGCGCCCGATATAACGTCGCCGACTTTGTGTTTGTCCGAATAGGCTTTCCACGGGTTTTCAAGGTTCTGCTTTATGCCCAGCGATATGCGGTGCTTATCGTTGTCGATGTTCAGGATTTTCACATTCACGACCTGGCCGACCGACAGGATTTTATTCGGGTTCTGGTTCTTGTTCGTCCAGCTGATTTCCGACATATGCGCAAGGCCTTCGATGTCGTTGCCCAAGTCGATGAACGCGCCGTAGTCCGTAAGCGAGCACACCTTGCCTTCGACGACGTCGCCCACATTGAAGCTTTTCGCCGCCGCGTCCCAGGGGTTCGCTTCCAGCTGCTTCATGCCCAGCGAGATTCTGTGCGTTTCATGGTCGAACTGGATGATTTTGACTTTCACCTTTTCGCCGACGCGCAAGACTTCCTTCGGGTTCGAAACGCGCTTCCAGGAAATGTCGGTAACGTGCAGCAGGCCGTCTATCCCGCCCAAGTCGATGAACGCGCCGTAGTCGGTTATATTCTTTATAACGCCTTCGACTATCGTTCCGACCGAAAGGTTTTTCAGAATCTCCTTCTGGGCTTCGAGGGCGCCCGCGTCCTGTATCGCGCGGCGCGAAACTATCGCGTTCGTCCGAAGCGCGTCCATTTTAAGCACGCGGAACTTGTCCGTCATGCCTATCAGCGATTTCGCGTCCCTTATCGGGCGCGCGTCGGCCTGGCTCGACGGCATGAACGCGAATATGCCGCCGATGTCGACGGTATAGCCGCCGCGCACCGCGTCAACAATCGTGCCAGTCGGGTCGACGCCTTCGGCGACCAATTTTTCGAGTTCCTTCCACGCCTTTTCAGCGCGCGCTTTCGTATAGGAAAGCATCGCCGTGCCTTCGCGCGACTCGTATCTTTCGACGAAGACGTCGACGATGTCGCCGACTTTCGGGGGGGTCGCGCCGAATTCTTTCAGCAGCACCCGGCCTTCGGATTTAAGGCCAACGTCCACAAGCACGAAGTCGCCGATGATGTCCTTTACGTTGCCTTTGGTCGCGTATCCCTGCAATGTTTCCTGCGAGCCGTAGGCCGCATTGAACAAATCGCCGAAATTCTCGCCGGCGAGGGGGTTGAAAATACCTTTGGATAAATCTTTCATAAGAATTACTTATAGTATTTGCCGTCTTTACGGAAGGACAAAAATTTTTGCTTAATTTTTCGTTTTCGGATTAAATCGCCCGCTTGCTTGGAAAACCGAACCTCGCGGCAGCCATAAAGGCCTACTCGGTTCGAGGCTTTCCCGCGCATCGGGCGATTTTCTCTCGAAAACGCGATTGCGCTAAAAATTTTTGGACTTCTTTTCAGAGGTCTTACGCGATTGTTTCTGCGGCCGGGGTCCGAATCGCGTCCTTCGGGTCGGCCAGCGTGCATATTATATTAAGACTTGCAAAAAATCAAGAAAAGAAGTAAATAAGGATAAGAACAATGGACCCCGGCGCAACGCCCGGGTGACGGGTATGGATGAGGTCCCGGGTCAAGCCCGGGATGACAGAGGAAAGGGTATGCGGGATAGTAGGAAGAATTTAGAATTGAGGCAGGTAGAGATTTTCCCAAACGTCAACAAGTGGGCCGAGGGCTCGTGTCTTATAAAATGCGGCGGCACGCAAGTCATTTGCAACGCTTCCGTCGATTACCAGCGCCCACTTTGGAAGCGCCAGCAGAATGTCGGCGGCGGTTGGGTCGCCGCAGAATACAGCATGCTTCCCCGCGCGGTCGACAAGCGGAAATCGCGCAAGAACATCATGGACGACCATAGAAGCGCCGAGATTTCGCGCCTTATCGGGCGGGCTTTGCGCAGCGTCGTCGATATGGACAAGCTTGGCGAAAAAAGCATAGTCGTCGACTGCGACGTAATCCAGGCGGACGGCGGCACGCGATGCGCCGCCATTACCGGCGGGTTCGTCGCGCTTAATCTCGCGGTCAAGAAGCTGATGGACGCAGGCAAGCTGAAACAAAATCCCATAAAGGATTTCGTCGCCGCCGTTTCCGTCGGAATGTGCGGCGGACAGATTCTGGTCGATTTGGATTTCGCAGAGGATTCATGCGCCGAGGTCGATTCGAACTTCGCCATGCTCGGCTCGGGCAAGTTCGTCGAGGCCCAGGCCGCAGGAGAGCACGGAGATTTCGACGCGAAATTGTTCGCCGAGATGATGGGCGCCGCGCAGACGGCGTGCAGGGAATTGATAAACAAACAAATCAAGGCGATGGGGTAAAGACCACCCCGGCCGCTACGCGTCCACCCCTCCGCAGGAGGGGAACTTAAAAAGGAGTATCGATATGGCGAGGAACATAGCCAACAGAAAAACAATGCAGGACCATCAGGAGGACGCGCTTTACCGCGAAGTCTGGGAAGAGGTGCGGATTCAGCGCTTCTATCAGCTGGTTCGCGCCAATTTGCGCGCCATCATCGCCGCAGCCATCCTTATAATCTCGGCCGTCGTGGTCGTGCAGATTGTCCGCCACAACAACGAGGCGAAATTAAAGACCGAGGTTTTGGCATACGAATCCGCCATGGCCATGGCAAGCGAGCGCCAATTCGAGGGCGCGGAAGTCCTTCTTATGCGCATGGCCGAAAAATCCAGCGGCGGAATGGGCGACCTTGCCAGGTTCCGCGCCGCGCAAATCGATTTCATGAACGGGCGCGAGGCGGACGGAATCGCCAAGCTGGAAGACCTTGCCAAGCACGGCGCCAGCAAGGATTTCAAGCACCTTGCCCTTATCAAAATCGCCGCCACAAAATCCAAGACGCTTGACGCCAAGGCGTTCGAGCGCCTTTTGGCGCCTTTGCTGACCAAGCGCTCGCCCTTCCATTACACCGCCATGCTGCTTGTCGCCATGAAGCATGCGGAAGAGGGAAATTCCGACGCCGCGCGTTCCTATGCGAACAAGATTGCAGGCGATAAGAACGCGCCTGGCGTCATCGCCGCGCAGGCCGAGGCGCTTGCCGTATTTTTGCAATAAGGACAAAAAATGAAGCGGCATATTTCGTTTTCGCGTCTAATCGCCCACTATCGTCGGAAAACAAGCCGTCGCAGGAGCGGCGAGCCTGGACGCCGACTTGTTTTCCTTGATATTGAACGATTATCCATCGAAAACGCGATGCCGCTAACATTTTTTGGGGTTGTATTAATTTTTTCCGTTTTGCTTGGCGCTTGCGACAAGAAGGACCCGATTCTTCCGGGCGAACGCATTCCCGTTTTCCACGACAGCGGAAAGTTGAAAGAGAAGGACGCCCGGGTGGGCGAGTTGATTGGGAAAGTTGTGTCGCCTGCGGCGACGAATTCATGCACAATGGACCCCGGCCTTCGCCGGGGTGACGGCTGTGTGGGCGGCGGGGATGACAAGTTGTATATTATGTCGGACGACAATGTGCTGACGAGGAAATCCGACGGGAAGATTATATTCCGCGGATTCCCGACCGCGGCCAAGGCCGGCGCCGCCGCGCTTCCAATAGTTTCCGGAAAATTCATTTTCATCGGCCTTTCCACAGGCGAGGTTCTTAAAATAAATAAAGATACGGGCGAGATTCTGTGGAGCGCCGACCTGGGCGGCCGAAGCCTGCTTACCGGCGGAAGCCTTGTATCAGACATATCCGTGCTGCGCCTCTCCGGCGGCGCCCTTTATGCCGCGAGTTTGGGCGGCGTTCTGGCGCGCATCGACGCGGCCAATGGCGATGTCGTTTGGACGGCCAATATCGGCACCATTCATCCGATTTTTATTTCGGGCAGGGCTTTGGCCGTCATAGATTCGGACAAGCTGATTGTTTTGGATTCGAAGGACGGGGTTTCGGTCAAGCTGTATGAATTGTCGCGCGATGATTATGACACTATCGAACTGGACGGGGAATTTTGGAAGGTGAGCAACAGCAGGCGGAGCGAGTCGGTGAGGGTCGAGGAATAAGGAATCATACGATTTGGGATTCTGACCTTCGTCAGAATGACAGGGGAAGAAAGTTATTACTGGATGCTGGCCTTCGGCCCTTCAACGAATCCACCAAATCGAAGATTTGGGGATTTATCTTCGCATTGCATTTGTAAGTGTTCGCGCTTGCCTTCCGATGGTTCCTCGCGAT
>JAIRRC010000023.1 GCA_031256175.1 Rickettsiales bacterium | reverse complement strand
CTGCTCCGCAGGCCTATCACAAACGAATCCGTGGTGCTTAATACGGAACTGGGGGGGCTTGGGCCGTATCTTCGGCTGTTTGAATCGGGCCGCAAAAGCGTCCTGCTCGCGGAAGAAATCTATAAATCCCAGGGGTCCAATTTTGTTTGGGAATACCTTAAAAAAGTTTCCTAGCTTCGCGCTGGCCGCTTTCCTGATTTTTCCTGTTCATGCTGAATCATGCAAACAGGGGCCGGTTATCGTTTCGGTATCGGTTCCCGAATCGCTGATAGTCGTCGACAATTCCGAAGCGCTGGCCAACCGGTTCGGCGAGGTGGAAGCCCAATTCCAAAACAAGCTTACGCTTAAAACCGAGAAAAACGGCGGCTGCATAGCCCTGACCGGCGCGAATGCCGCCATAAGATACGATTTTATCGTCAGGATAGACAAGCGCTTCGGTCAGGGCTCGTGCGAATTCGAAGCGGCGCTGGGGCACGAGACCGACCATATCGAAACCTATAAGTCGATATTGTTCGATTTTAAGGACAAGCTGGCCGGCGCGATAAAATTGGCCGCACGCAGGGTTCCGGCGAATATCGCGATGGACGCGATGGCGGCGCTAATCCAGGCCGACCCGGAATTTTTGCTGGTCCTGCGCGAGATGGAGATGGAAGCGGACTTGCGCAACCGCCACATCGACGGCTTCGACTATTTCGACTATATGGGAAATTGCCGATGAAAATAAATTCACTATCCGAACTGAATGATTTCGCCGCAAGCTTCGCCGCCGGGCTCCGCGCGCCGCAGGTCGTGCTGCTTTATGGCGAGCTGGGCGCGGGCAAGACCGAATTCGTCCGGTCGGTCATACGGAGTCTTTGCGGCGCGGAAACCATAGTTCCAAGCCCCACCTTCACCATGATCCAAACATACGATTCACCCGTGGGCCGCATCGCGCATTTCGATTTATATCGCCTGGAATCGGCCGACGAGCTGGCCGAGCTGGGCCTTGAAGACTATCTTGCCGATTCGATAGTATTCATAGAATGGCCCGACAAGGGGCCGCGCCTTCCGGGCGCGATTAAAATCCGAATAGAAAACATGGAAGACGCAAGCCGCAAAATATCTCTAATCCCTTGAATTTCACGGCGCGTCCTGATAATATCGGCCTATGATTTACAAGATTGTAAGAAAATTTTTCAGCCTGGGCGCCGTTCAATGGATTATGGCCGGAATAGTGTCGGGCCTTATATGGGCGGTGTATTCCAGCTGCCGCGTTTCAATAACGAACAAGAAGACCCTTTGGTCGTTCAAGAAGAAGCCCGTCATATTCGCCTTCTGGCACGGGCGCAGCATGATGCTGTCGCCATTGGTCAGAAAGGGCAGGTTCGACGGATACGCCATAGCGTCCACGCACAGGGACGGGCGGCTTATGGCCAAGATTCAGCGCATATTCGGCCTTAAAACGATATGGGGCACAAGCAAAAGGAACGGGATAAGCGTCCTTCGCCAGGGCCTTAAAGTCCTGAAACGCGGCAGCATGATTTGCATGACGCCCGACGGGCCAAAGGGCCCGCGCATGAGGCTTCGCGACGGGATATTCTATTTCGCGAAAATAACCGGCGCGCCGATTCTGCCCGTGTGCTATTCGTCTTCCCGCCCGAAAATCCTGCGCAACTGGGACAAGTATATGATACCAAAGCCTTTTAGCCGCGTCAAAATCGAAGTCGGCGTTCCGGTCTATATACCGCGCAATATAAGCGATTCCGAACTTTCGGAAGTTAAGAAAAAGTTGGAGCAGACCATGGTCAAGCAATTGCAAGACATGGACGCAAGTTTCGGACTTCCTTTGATAGAGCCGAAATAATGAAAACCCCCGCTTGGTTTTTGAAAAGGAATTTCGCCGCATGCGCGCTTCTTCCCGCCGCATTTATTTATAACGCCGCGTCCAAGATACATTTCGTATTGCGCGGCGTCAATCCTGTAAAATCCAAAAAACCCGTCATATGCGTCGGAAACATCATGGCGGGCGGCGTCGGCAAAACGCCCATAGTCCGCGAAATCGCGAAATTTCTTCCGAATTCCGGCGTCATGGCGCGCATGAGGGACGAAGCGGCAATGCTCGGCGCAGTGTCCGGCCCGCGCCGCGGCGTCCTGCCGCTTATGCAGAAATATAAATACATAATCATGGACGACGGATTCCAGGATTCCGGCGTCGCCAAAGATATTTCGATACTGGTATTCGACGGGGAAATGGGGATTGGAAACGGATTCATATTGCCAGCCGGACCGCTTAGGGAATCCTTGGAATCGGGACTGCGCCGCGCGGACGCGGTTGTAATAATCGGAAAAGACAAGACGAATCTTAAAGAAAAAATCGAAAACACACCAGTGTTTTTCGCGGAACGGAAATTCGCGTCGGAAAAATTCGGCTCGAAAATAGCGGCGTTTTCAGGGATAGGATACCCGGAAAAATTCTTCAAATCGCTCGAAGAAGTTTCCGGAAAAAAATTGGCGGCGCGAATCCCGTTCCCCGACCACCATGAATTCACAAGCGCGGAGCTTCTAAAATTATCGGCGATTAAAGCGGAACTATGGACGACGGAAAAGGACGCCGTGCGCCTGCCCGCGGGCTTCGCCCGCGTCCTTAAAATGGAAATCGAAATAGGGAAGGAGTTTTGGAAATGGCTGGCGTCAAAAACAAAGTAATCATAAACGGGGTCGGAATCCATTCGGGCAAACAGACACGCATGGTGATAAATCCGGCGGCAAAGCCAGGCATATTCTTCAAGCGCGTCGACATAAAGGGCGCGCCCGCGATTCCAGCGGTCTGGGACAATGTATCGGACGCGACGAAGATGAACACGACCATAGGCGCGGCGCCGAACCAGGTCCAGACAATCGAACATTTGATGGCCGCATTGTTCATAACGGGAATCGACCGCGCCTTAATCGAAATCGACGGCCCTGAAACGCCCATAATGGACGGCAGCGCGGCCGAATTCATCAAGCTTATAGAAAAGGCCGGAACAACAGGCCCCGGCGACATCAAAAAGCTTATAGTCAAGAAACCCGTCATAGCGTATAGGCGCGACCTTATCAGAAGGCTGCCGATTATGACGCGCATTTTCCTGGCCATTCATAACATGAAGATGGGGCGGCGCGAAGACGGCTATGTCGCGCTGTCCCCGCATCCCAAAGGCATGCTTGTCCAGGCGGTTCTGGACTATCCCGACAAAATCATAGGCCGCCAGAATTACACCATGGAAGACCCTTCGGACTTCGTCCGCGACGTCGCGAAGGCGCGGACTTTCGGCCGCGTGTCCGAATGGGAATATCTTAAAAAGCGCGGGCTGGGCCAAGGCGCGAACGAGAAGAATGTAATCGCGCTCAACGCTGACGGCACCGGGACCTTGAACAAACTGCATTACAAGGACGAATTCGTGCGGCATAAAATCGTGGACCTTATTGGGGACATGTATATGTCGGGATATGAAGTCGTCGGCAAAATCGAATCGGTCAAAGGCTCGCACGGACTTAACAACGAGGTTTTAAGAATCCTCTTTTCCGACCCTTCGAATTATGAAATAATGGGATGAATTTGGTTGCGGGGAATGGATTTGAACCATTGACCTTCAGGTTATGAGCCTGACGAGCTACCGGGCTGCTCTACCCCGCGACATAGGACGCATATTATGTTAAATATTGGAAAAAGCAAGGAAATAAAAAAATGAACATTCCAAAAATCCTATCAGAATCGGCAAAAAAAATATCGGCCCGATATTCCGACATAAAATTCGAAGCCGCCAAGAATCCGGCGCATGGCGACTATGCGACCAACGCGGCCATGGCCGCGGCCAAAAAGCTTGGAAAAAATCCCATGGAATTGGCCGCCCAAATCGCAATCGATTTGACCCTTATGCCCGAGGTAGAGTCGGCTTCGGTCGCCGCGCCGGGCTTCGTGAATATAGTTTTAACGGACAAGTTCCTGATTGACGCCGCGCGCGGCGCCGACAAGATTACGCAAACCGCGGCGCCCCTTAAAATCGACATGGATTACGGCAGCTACAATATAGCGAAAACCCTTCAAATCGGGCATTTGCGCACGACGATAGTCGGCGATGTCCTGAACCGGATACTCCGCGCCACCGGGAACAAGACAATCGCATACAACCATCTCGGCGACTGGGGCCGGCCCATGGGCATGGTGATAGCCTGGATTCTTAAAAAGTATCCGGGCAGGATTCCAAAGGACATACCGGTCCAAGAACTGAACGCGTTCTATCCGGAAAGTTCGGCGCGCGCGAAGGAAGACCCGGCATGGCTGGAATTCGCGCAGAAGATAACATCCCAGTTCCAGAACGGGAACCCGGAATATATGGAAATCTACGACTGGTTCCATAAGATTTCGATAGACGACATAATGGACGCGCTCGACATGCTTCACGTCCTGCCGTTCGATTATTGGCGCGGCGAAAGATACGCTTCGCAATTCGTGGAGCAGGCCGGGAAAATTCTGGAATCCAAAAAGCTTATAGAGAAGGACCAGGGTGCCGAGATTGTGCGAATAAAAGGCGACACGCCGCCGCTTATGTGGAAAACTTCGCACGGGACGGAAACCTATGCGGCGACGGATTTGGCGGCGGTCTATTACAGGTCCGCGGACGACAATCCGGATAAAATAGTGTATCTGACGGACGTCAGGCAAAAGCTTCATTTCCAGCAGATGTTCGACGTGGCGAAGCGCGCCGAACTTACGCGCGCCGAACTTACGCACCTTTATTTCGGCGCGATAACGGGCAAGGACGGCAAGCCATTCAAGACGCGCAGCGGCAATGCGCCGGCGCTCGGCGATATAATTGATACGACTTTGGAAGCCGTCCGCGCCCGCGCGGACGCGGCGGGCAAAAACCTGTCGCCCGAAGACATAAGAAAAATCGCGATTTCGGCGCTGAAATTCAACGACCTTTCGCACGGCGTCGCGGACAATTATGTCTTCGAGCCCGAGGCGCTGGTATCCTTCGAAGGCCGCACCGGGCCGTATATACTATACACCGCGCGGCGCCTGGCCTCTATCATGGCGAAGGCCGGGGGCGGCGGGAAATTCGGCGAAAAAATCGACGGCGCGGGTGAGCGCGCGCTTGTCATGACGCTTTCCGATTTCGACAGGATTGTGGCCAAGGCGGCGGATAGTTTTTCGACGGAATTAGTCGCGAACTACGCTTATGATTTGGCGCAGGCGATAAACAATTACTACCATAATTATCCGATTTTGAAGTCGGACAATCCGCACAGGCTTGCGATGGTTTCGGTTTCGCTTGCCGTCCTGTCCCGCGCGATAGAATTGCTTGGAATGCAAATCCCGTCAGAGATGTAACCTTCGTCATGCTGGCGTAGGCCAGCATCAAGTCAATAAGCTATAATCATATTACCTGCTAACGCAGGTTTTATTACTGGATACTGGCTTTCGCCAGTATGACGATTAAA
>JAIRRC010000042.1 GCA_031256175.1 Rickettsiales bacterium | reverse complement strand
CGGCGCCTCGTCCCCGAATATCTTGCCCAAACTGGCCCAAATATCGACGATTTCGTCCAGCTTGTCCTGAATGCTGAGCAGCGCCGTCGTGTTCTGGCAAGCCCCAAAGGCGCAGCCGTGGAACACGCCGGTATCCGACCGCAAAGCGTTCACGCTGGCCTTCCAGGTCAGAATCTCATAGGCGATTCCGCCGCCATACAGAACGCCGTCGCTCGGCCGGCCAATCGGCCGATAGTCGTAAATCCCCTTGCCTACGACGCCGAAAGACCAGCTGTGGTATTGGATGTTAAGCCCGGCGGCAAGCTCGTCGCGCGACTTGGCATTGACGCGCGGCGCATAGATTTCGGCAATCAGCCCGTCGGGCCGGAATATATGCGACGCGCCGAGCGAAAGCGAATATTTGACGGCCTCGCCGCCCTTGAATCGCAGACCCGCGTCGAAGCTTCCGTCCATGTCCTGCTGGGGCGCGGCATAACCGGCGCCGGCTTGGAAGAAGCCCGGCTTCGACACATATGAAGCGCGGATTTTATTGTTGGAAGAACCTGCGGCCGGGGCGGCGATTATGTTCGGCCGGTGCATAAGGCCGTAAATCAAAAGGGAATTGTTTATGCGAAGCCCGCCCGCGTCGACCAGACCGACGCCCAGCTTCTGCGCGGCGGAATTCGTGAATCCGACTTCGAATCGGCCGGGTCCCGCATCGATGAAAACGAACAGGTCCTGCAAATAGCGCGACGGCAGCTCGGACGCTTGGTTAAGGGTAAGAACGGCCCCGCCGCCGTCCTCTGTGTATTGCGCGCGCGCCTGCCAGTCGAAGGCGAGATAAGGCTGATTCTCGTCCGTACGCGAAAGGTTTCCAAGCGTTCCATACCCGCTAAGCGACACCTTTGAATTGTCGAAATCATAATCGAACGCCGCGGCCGGCCCCGCCCAAAACACGAATGCCAAAACAATCATTGTCATCCCCGGCCATCCCCGCGAAGGGTGACGCAAACTCGGAACGAGTTTGCCGACGCGGGGATGACCGACCGGGGACCTCGTCATTTCGTCCGGCCCTCGCAAAAAATCCTTTAACTTTACCATAACCCGCACTATACTCGACCATTATGGAACAATCAATACGAAAAATAGCGTTTTTAAGCTGCTGCGCGCCCTGCTCTGCCGGCACCTTGTCTTCCCTGTATCGGCCGGGTCGTCTTCCTTGCGGCGCCGATTTCATCGTCCTGTTCATGAACCCCAATATCTATCCCGCGGAAGAATACCAAAAGCGCCTGGCGGAACAGATAAAGCTGTGCAAGCATTTCGGCGTGAAATACGCGGTTGGCGAATACGACCACGATAAATGGCGCGCGGCGGTGCGCGGCCTTGAAGGCGAGCCCGAGCGCGGCAAGCGTTGCATGGAATGCTTCAAATACAGATTCGCGCTTGCGGCGGAATGGGCGCGCGCGAACGGATACGACGCAATCGCCAGCAGTTTCGGAGTCTCGAAATACAAAGACCGGTCGCAAATTGACGCCGCCGCCCTCTCCGTCATACCTGCATCCATAACATATTTACCCGGTGATTTTGCGAAGGGTGACACAAACCCGCAGGGTTTGCCGAAGCAAAATCCTGGGATAAATATCGATATGTATCGCCAAAAATACTGCGGCTGCGAATTCTCCGAAACTTATCCGAAAGAACTCAAAAAATATTAGGCCAGTCGCGTTTTAGATGGATAATCGTTCAATACCAAGTAAAACAAGTCGACGGCTAGGCTTGCCGCTCCTGCGGCGACTTGTTTTCCGAAGCGTAGTGGACGATACCCGGGTCCCGCGGCCGAGCCAGTGAAACGCCGCGCAGGCCGTGGGTGGGTTAGACGCTAAAACGAAAAACTGGCCTTTTATTTTTTGTCATATATATTTGCAATCTTGATAAAATCCTGAATCCCCAAATCTTCCGCCCTCTCCTCTCCGGTCAAACCTGCCGCGCCCCAGTCGAAGCCCTTGATGGCGCCGCGGACCATCTTGCGCCGGTTGGCGAAAAGGGCTGCCGAAACTTTTTCGACCTTGCCGCATACCCCGCGCGAATACTTTCCATGCCCAGCAAGCTGCACGACGACATTCTCGACCGCGGGCGGCGGGGAAAAAGCGGCGCGCGGCACGGGGAAAAGAATCTTGGCGTCGGCGTGCATGGCGGCCAGGACAGAAAGCCGCCCATACTTGGCGCTGGCGGGCCGCGCCACAATCCGCTCGGCGACTTCCTTCTGGAACATCAGGGTCAGGCTGTCGAACAGGTCGATATTTTTAAGCCATCCGATTAAAAGCTCGGTCCCGACATTGTATGGAAGATTGCTGACGATTGCGCGCGGCGCCGGGACGCCTTCGTAGAATTCCCGCCCCAGCTTCAAAGCGTCCCCCTCCACAATCGTCATCCCGGGCAAGCCGCAGGCGCAACCCGGGACCTCCTTACACAAACAGAGCCTAATCCTCTCCAAAATCGGCAGCATCCTCTTGTCCTTCTCGACAACCATAAGGCTTTTCGCGCCGCACCGCAGCAGCGACCTGGTCAAGGACCCCGCGCCGGGCCCGATTTCAATAACATTTGCGCTCGAAAGGTTCGGCACGGCGCGGGCGATTTTGTCGGTTATGTTAAGGTCGAAAATGAAATGCTGCCCCAGCGCCTTGTCCATCGCATTTATTTTCCCCGCGAAGGGTGACACAAACTCGGAACGGGTTTGCCGAAGCGGGGAAAATAATCCCGCTTCCTTCATCATCTCGGATACAGGTGGCAGATTATCTTTCATAAATTAAACTCCAAAAAATCCTACAAGGTCGCGTTTTCGAGGATAGAACGTCGAATAGCCAGCAAACACGGCCGACGGCTAGGCTTGCCGCTCCTGCGGCGGCCGGGTTTGCGAAGCTAGTCGGCGTTATAGACCGAAAACGAAAAACCGCATTTGGATTTTTTGACATCATATTTCCCGCCTGTCTGAAAACGCGACGGCCAAAGTGCCGTCGTCAATGTAGTCCAAAGAACCGCCGATAGGCACGCCCTGCGCGGGCTCGGAAAATTTCACCCCCGCCCCCGATAAAAGCCCCTTGATGTAAAAAGCGGTGGACTTTCCGTCGATGGTGTTGGGCAAAGCCGATATGACTTCATTTACGTTTTCGTCCCGGGCGCGCGCGGCCAGGCCAGCAAGGTTCAAATCTTCCGGACGAACCCCGTCCAGGGCGGAAAGAAGCCCGCCGATAACGTGATACCGGCCGTGGAATACGCCGGACTTTTCAAGCACCATGATGTCGGCCAGGTCGCGGACAAGACACAGCTGGCCGTTCGCGCGCTCGGGGTCCTGGCAGGCGAAACATAGGTTGCCCTCGGTAAGACAGCCGCACTTTTTGCACGGCCTGATTTTTTCTATGGCCTCGCGCAATAAGCGCGCCAAATTGTCGGCGCAATTGTCCTTGGATTCCAGAAGGTGAATGACTGCGCGGCGCGCGGACCTTTGCCCGACGCTCGGCAGCTTTGCGAAAGCCTGAACTAATTTCTGTATAAGCGGATTCATTTTTTCCTTTGTCATCCCCGCTACCACTTGTCATTGTCGGGCTTGACCCGACAATCCAGGTAATAGCTGTTTTCCTTATAATAAAATATTTTGACCGCCCCCGTCAAAATCTTTATTATTTATAAAAGGGAATGGAAAATAATAATAAACTAAAAAATGCTTAGCAAATCAAATGGATAAATTTCTAAAAA
>JAIRRC010000028.1 GCA_031256175.1 Rickettsiales bacterium | reverse complement strand
TGTTTCTTTCTAAGCGGCATAGGGGCCTCCTAATTTTTGTTGAACGACACTATGTATGTAAGGGAAAAGAACGCGATTGCCAAGGGGGGCATCGCGACCGCCACCCAGGCCGGAAGCATTCCGGCGCTGCCCAGGCTTCCGAACAGGTTTATCGTGAAATATAGTATGAAGCTTACCAGAACCCCCATGCTGATTTTAAGCCCGAAGGAATGGAAGCGCCGCTCGCGCGTTTGCGAGAACGCCATGCCCAGAGCCACCATCGCCGCCAGGCTGAGCGGCATGAAGAGAAGCGACCAAAGCTGCACTATATGCGGGCGGTTGTTCATGCCCATTCTGTCCAGGCTTCGGATGAATTCGGGCAGGTCCCAGAACGATATTTCGGCGGGTTTCATATAGCGCTCGCGCAGGTTCTGCAAGGTTATGTTGGACTTTATCCGCCATTCGCGCGCGGCGGTCGGCACCCCGTCCATCCCGTATATGACCGCGTTTTTCCCGCCGGAGAATTCGCCGTCTTCAAGCAGTATCTCGGGCGACTCTATCCTGACCAAATCCCGGCTTCCGTTCACCTGAATCCAAAGGGTGGAATCCGGGAACGCGGCCGAATCCCGGTTTATCTCGACCCGCGCGGCCCTGAGCAGGACGCGCGAATCGGCAAGATTCTCGGACAGCCATATCTTGCCGTCTATGGTGTGCGTCGCATGGCTTCCCGCCCCGGCCAGATGGCGGCTGAAATTTATCGAGAGCGGATTCAAAATCGTGGTCGCGAGGACGCCGACCATCATCGCCGACAAGGCGACCGGCCGCATGATGCGGAGAGGCGAAAGCCCCGCGCTTTGTATTATAATCATTTCCGACGACCTGATGAGCTGATAGGTCATGAGCAGCACCGCCATGAATATGGTAAGCGGCAAAAATAGCGGCATCCATTCCAGAAGCTTGGCCAGCGCGTTCGCGAAAGCGCGCCATGCCGTGTCCGAGCCGCCAAGCTCTTCCACGAACGAGATGGAAAGTATGACCGCGCACACTATGAACAGGACCAGCCCCAGGCTTTTAATGAACTTGGCGGAAAGGAACCGCGATATTATGGTGCCGAAGGGAAAAGCCATCGTTTAGTATTTCTCGAAGTGTATATTGCCGGACGGATTCGCCGCATTGGCTTCGGTGAAGCCCAAATCCCGGAACTTCGCGACCATGTCGTCGACCATTTCCGCGCCGCCGCATATCATTATGTGCGTGCCGTCCTCGGGGTCGGGGTCCTGTATGACGGGATTGAATTTCGGATTCTCGAACACGCTGGTAAGCCGCCCCTGGTGCCCGCGCCATGGTTCCCGCGACGCTATTTGAACCAATGTCAGGTTCTTGTTCTGTATGGCCGAGAATTCTTCCTTGAATCCCAAATCGGCCGCGAATCGCGCGCCGCTAAGCAGGGTTATTTTCCTGTCGCTAAGCGCGCCCGATTGTATGACCGAGCGCATCATCGCGATTCCGGTTCCCGTCGCGATTAGAAGCAGCGGCGCTTTGGCGGGTATGTCCGACAATTTTATATGCCCGAAGGCGCGCGACATGACGCCTATCCTGTCGCCTTCGTTGAGTTTCCAGATTTTGGTCGTAAGCTGCCCGCCCTGGACAAGTATTATGATGAATTCCATATAGTCCAGGCCCGGCGCCGACGCTATCGTATAGGCGCGCTTGATTCCGTCCAGTTCAAGCATGGCGAATTGGCCGGGCTGGAAATCGAACTGGCCCTCGTCCATCTTAACCTTGAAAATCCTGATGTCTTTGGTTTGCTCTCTTATGGACACTATGGTTGCGTTCGTCATAGGGAATCCCTTGTATTGACTTATATGGCATATTCTATTATATTCGTTGTGAAAATTCAACATATTATAGGACCCGGCATGACCAGACCCATATCCAAGGAAGGCATGGATTCATTGATGGCTGAACTCCGCCAGCTGAAAGACTTCGAGCGGCCGCCCGTCCTGCTGGCCATAGCCGCCGCGCGCGAGCTTGGCGACCTTTCGGAAAACGACGAATACCAGTCCGCCAAAAACCGCCAAAGGCTTATAGACAGGCGGATTCGCGAGCTTGAAACCCTTATAAAGGATTCCCGCGTCGTGAATTTGGAAGACCTTAAAGGCGCGGACAAAATCATGTTCGGCGCCTTCGTTGAACTTGAAGACGAAAACGGCTCGCGCACGACCTGGCAGCTGCTCTCCGGCAGCGAATCGGACATAGCCCGCGGCAAAATATCCGTCGAAAGCCCGATAGGCCGCGCCCTGGTCGGCAAAAAGGCCGGCGATTTGGTTTCCATAAATGTCCCCGCCGGCAAAAAGGAATTCGAAATCATATCGGTGGGGTTTTAATGGACTTGACCTATCTTAGGAAGCAGTCCGACTATGTATCCGACCTTTCCTTGAAGGATTTGGCGAAAGTCCGCGGCATGGGTTTGTCGCGCCCTTTCTGCGGCGGCGTTTTCGACTGGTCCTTCGTCCGTATCAATGCCGAGGCCTTGGCTGCGCTGGATAAATTGGCGAAGCCGCTTGCCCCGGTTATGAAAAAGGTGGATTTCGATTTCAATGACGCGCCGGCCCTAGCCGACATGGCGGTTCTTGGCGCCGATGATATGAGGGCTTACGTCAATAGGATTCCGCTTCACAGGCGAAGCCTGGCCCGCATCGATTTCGGCGGCGCCGCGCGCCCGGGCGCCGTGCCCGTCGATGTGTCCCCGAAAAACCGGATGGAATCCTTGGCGCGCGTTATAAGGCACGCTTCGACGGCGGATTTCTACGACGACTTTATGGAAAAGGCTTTGCGCCTTCCGCACCAATCCCTGGCCGAATACGTGTTCTGGGAGCTGGAAGTGAAGAAGGGCGCGGTTGTAGTCGCCGACCCCGACCGGTATTCCTGGCTTGCCGCGGCGCCGCGTCTTGTCTTCGCCGCGGACAAAAACGCCGCCGCGGAAAAATTGAAGAATCTAAGCGCGTCCGAATCCGCCGCTTTGGTCTTGGGCGGCGTCGACGCCGCCGAATGGATTCTGGCTTGCGAATTCGCGAAGTCTTTCATGCGCGAAAATTCCGCGCCGGAAAACAAGATTCCGGAAAATATAATATCGGGGTGGAAGGATGCCGGTTAGAATATTGGAAGACAATCTTATAAATCAGATAGCCGCGGGCGAAGTGGTCGAGCGTCCCGCGTCCTGCGTCAAAGAACTTGTCGAGAATTCTTTGGACGCCGGCGCGGACGAAATTATCGTCGATATTCTGGACGGCGGACGCACCCTTATAAGCGTGGCCGACAACGGCGGCGGCATGGAAAAATCCGACCTTGAAAAATGCGTCCGGCGGCACGCCACAAGCAAGCTGCCCGGGGGCGATTTGGGCGATATAAAAACGATGGGTTTCCGGGGCGAGGCTTTGCCGTCCATCGCGTCCGTTTCCGACATGACAATTTCGACTTCGAAGGGGGACGGGAACGGCCTTAAAATCGATTGCGCCACTATGGATATTTCGCCAAGCCCGCTTCCTAAGGGAACGTCGGTCCGCGTCGAGAATTTATTTATGAAAACGCCCGCGCGTTTGAAATTCTTGCGAAGCGACCGGTATGAGGTTGCCGCGGCAAGGGAAGTCGTATGCCGCCTTGCCCTTTCCCGCCCGGACGTCGGATTCACTTTTGGCGGGACGCTCCGCTTTCCGAAAAACCAGAATATCTACGACCGCATGATAGGGGTCCTTGGGCGGGACGCCGAGGGTCGGATGAAGGCCGTCGACGCCTCGGACGGGGAGGTCAGATTGCACGGCTTCGTATCCGCACCGACCTTCCGCCGCGCGAGCGCGGGCGACCAATATTTGTTCGTGAACGGCCGTCCGGTCAAAGACAAGGTCGTGGTCGGGGCCCTTCGGGCGGCATACTTCGACGTCATGAGCGCCAGGGAATTTCCGCTTGCGGTCCTATACCTCGAACTGCCTTCGCGCGACGTCGATGTGAACGTAAGCCCCGCCAAGACCGAGGTCCATTTCCTGGAACCAAGCCGCATCCGCAGCCTTATAGTGAAGGCAATCCGTTCCGTCATAGCGGAAAAATTATCCGAAACCCCGACCCCGGTTGTCGGGCGGCAAAATGGGGAACCAATTGCCGGCTTTTTTGCGATAAACTCGGTCCAAATGCCGGGCGCGGATTTCATGGAAATACCCGAAAAAGCCGGTGAAATCGCTGGTTTCGAGCGACCTTTGGGCTGGGCTGTCGGCCAAATCATGAACAAATACATCCTGGCCGAGAATGCCCGCGGCCTGGTCATAGTCGACCAGCACGCCGCGCACGAAAGGCTGGTCTATGAGCGGCTTCGGAACCATAAAATGGCGTCCCAGCCGCTTCTAGTTCCGCGCGTTGTCGAGCTTCGCCCCTTTGAAGCCGACGCCGTCATGGAAGTCGCTGCCGAACTTTCTTCCTGCGGCCTGGTTGTAGAGCCCTTTGGCAACGCATCCCTGGTCGTGCGTGAAATTCCCGCCGGATGGGACCTGGACTGGGACGCCGCCCTTAAATCCGTCGCGGCCGAGGTTGGGGACAAGGGGACATCGTCGACGCTTCAAGAAAGGCTTCATTTGAAGCTTGCGAATTTCGCGTGCCATCGTTCCGTCCGCACGGGGCGAAAGCTGTCCATGGACGAGATGAACGCCCTGCTGCGCGACGTCGAAGGCACAGAGAGGGCGTCCCAGTGCAACCATGGCCGCCCCGTCTGGAAAGAGGTTTCGGCAAGCGAGCTCGACGACATGTTCGAGAGGATTTAGGATGGGCGCTATGAATAAATCTTTGCTCGGAAAAGAATGGACTCTGCGCCCGGTCGACGAGGCCGCCGCGAAGAAAATTTCCGGCGATTTTTCGCTGCCATTTGACGTCGCGAAACTGCTTGCCGGGCGCGGCGTCTCGGACGTGGAAATTTTCCTTAAACCGAGCCTCGCAAAAAGCCTTCCCGACCCCTTTGTTTTGACCGATATGGAGCGTGCGGTTATGGTTGCGTCCGCCGCGATTTTGGCTGATGAAAAAATCGCCGTCTTCGGCGACTATGACGTCGACGGAATAACATCCGTCGCGGTCATGGTGAAATACTTGGGCGCAATCGGTTATGGCGATAAAATCGTCTGGCGCCTGCCTTCGCGCGAAGGCGAGGGATACGGGCTGAGCGAATTGGCCGTCGACGAATTCCACGCCGCCGGCGCGAAGCTTATAATATCCGTCGACTGCGGAATATCGGCCCATAGGGAAATCGTCCATGCCAAAAAACTCGGCATGAAGGCCGTCATAACCGACCATCACAATCAGGACGGCGATATTCCGGACGCGGACGCGGTCGTGGACCCCAAGCGCGACGACGACAAATCCGGACTGGACGTTCTGGCCGGCGTCGGCGTCGTGTTCATGTTCCTTGTCGCGCTTAACAGAAAGCTTCGCGAAATCGGATATTTCACAGACGCGCGGCCCGAACCCGACATGAAGGGCTTTTTGGACCTTGTCGCGCTTGGCACAATTTGCGACACCATGCCTTTGACAGGCGTCAACCGCGCCATTGTCCGCGCGGGCCTTCGCGTCGCGAACCTTTGGCAAAACCTGGGCCTTAAAATCTTGGCGGATGTCGCGGGCGCCAAGGCCGTCGATGTCTATTCCGCCGGATTCATGCTTGGCCCGCGCCTGAACGCCAGCGGCCGCCTGGCAAGCGCCGACGACAGCCTTAAATTATTATTGACCGAAAGCGAAGACGACGCGCGCGCTTATTCGCACCGCCTTGACGCCCTTAACGCGAGGCGTAAAGACATAGAGCAGGGCGTTCTTATGCTCGCGGACGAGATGATAGAGGCCGCCGCGTCCGCCAACTGCATTCTGGTCTGCGGCAAGGGATGGCACGGCGGCGTCATGGGCATAATCGCCGGGCGCCTTAAAGAAAAATACTACCGCCCCGTCTGCGTCGCGGCCATAAAGGACGACGGCACGGCCAGCGGAAGCGCCCGCAGCGTTCCCGAAATCGACATCGGCGCCATAATCGAATCCGCCAAGAATCTTGGCATACTTTTGTCCGGCGGCGGCCACAAGGTCGCGGCGGGCTTTTCGCTGGACGCGAAGAATATCGAAGCCTTCCGCGCGCATCTGGACGAATGCGTCGCCGCGCAGCTGGCGGGCAAGGAATTCCTGCCGCGCCTTACGGCCGACCTGGCCTTGCCCGCGGCCGCCGCGACATTGGATTTGGTTAGGGGGCTTGAAGCCTTCGCGCCTTTCGGCCAGGGCAATCCCGAGCCGACCTTCATAATAGAAGGCGCGACATTCGACTGGGCCGAGCCGGTCGGCAACGGGCACGTCCGCGCGGCTTTCGGGACAGGCATGGGAAAACTTTCCGCCATAGGATTCGGGCTTCTAAGGACGCCGGTCGGCGAATTTCTGGTGAACGAGACGAATCGCGGCCGCCAGGTAAAATTATTCGGCAAACTGAAAGAAAACGTTTATAATGGCAGCAGCAGCGTTCAATTGGTATTAGAGGATATATATGTTTGACGTCAAAAAGATTCTTGTAATAGTCGCGGCCCTTGCGGCGAATCCGGTTTTCGCCGGGGTCGATTCGCGCCTGGTCGAACGCGCGGAAAATTATCTGGGCGATATAACGGGCCTTGAGGGCGGCTTCGTGCAGCGGACCGAAGGCGGCGGCGCGGGCGACAGGGGAAAATTCTATATGCTGCGGCCGGGCAAGCTTCGCCTGGATTACGACAAGACGCCCATCCAATTGATTTCGGACGGAAGCAATATGTTCTTCTTCGACAAGTCTTTGGACCAGCTTACGACCATTCCGACATCCAGCACCCCCGCAAGCATTCTGACGCGGAAAAACATCGACTTGACCGGCGCGGATATAAAGGTCGTCGGGACGGAAAAATCCAAGAACGGATTTTCCCTTACCATGATTCTGAAAGACAATCCGGGCCTGGGCGAAATGCGCGTCGTGTTCCTTGATAATCCGGTCATGCTCGAAGGCTGGGAATTGACCGACGCGACAGGAAGCAGGACTATCGTCGAGCTGAAAGATTTGAAGACCCGCGCGAATTTCCCGAAGGGCTTCTTCAATGTCCAAAGAAACAAGACGCCGGGCGCATCCGGCGGCGACAGCTGGTATGAATAAATGTTCGGAATCGGCGCGGGCGAATTTTTGCTGATTGCTTTGGTTGCGCTGCTGGTAATCCCGGCGCGCGACTGGCCCAAAGTCGCGCGCGCGGCTGCCCGGGCCTTCAAATGGATTCGCGAAATAACCTGGCGAGTGCGGGATAAAATCGACGAGATTGGCGAAGAGGTTTCGAAATTGGGTCCGGAGGATTCGCTTTCGCAAAAGACCATGGACGACATGATGGCGACCTTCGCCGA
>JAIRRC010000030.1 GCA_031256175.1 Rickettsiales bacterium | reverse complement strand
TTGGTCTATAACGCCCACTACACGTCGAAAAACCAACCGCCGCGGCAGCCCCAAAGGCCTACGTCGGTCGGTTTTTCTTGGTATTGGACGTTCTATCCTCAAAAACGCGTTCCCGCTAATTATTTTTCGGGGTTATCAAGCGGCGGTTCCCGCGCGCAATAAGGAATTATACAATGGACCCCGTGCTTCCACGGGGTGACGAGTTGGATGGGGTCCCGGGTCCCGGCCTTCGCCGAGGCTACGGCGGGCAGGCAAGCCCGAGGATGACAAGAGAGGGTCAAGCTCGGGATGACGGGGAAAGACCACCCCGCCCCCCTTCGCCAAGGCTTCGGGCGGCACCCCTGTGCAGGAGGGGAACTTTATAAGGAAGAAAGTTATTACCTGGATGTTCGCTCGGCCTTCGGCCTGCGCGGCACTCGTAAGCGCTCGAACGTCGCAAGCTCGTTCCCGCTGACTCGTTGTCGGATTGAATCCGACCATGACAAGGGTTATTAACGGCGGAAGGGCGGGCGGGGGCGGTTGTTATTGAAATTGTTTCCGCCGCTATTGCCACTGCGGCCAGCGCCCTGGTTCTTCGCGAACCTAAGCGCCGCCCACTGGACAATCAAAAAGCCCCAAATCATCATCGTTCCCATGTCTATCGCGATGCGGCCGGACGCCATTTCGATTAAAAACTGCGACACGGCCCATGCGAACATGACGAAGAACGCAAGGTTCAATGTCGCCCAGACGACCTTAGAGTATATTTTCTTGGATTTATAGATTAAGTTTTTAAGCATCGTTTTTCCTTTTTTTGGTTTAAGCGCCGGATTCTGTTGCAAGGTTCCGGCGGACCCCCGGATGACTATTGCTTATTAGGCAGCCATCGCATATTGAGTGTTATCATTAGCACTCGTTTTATTCAGCCTTTTATGGGAGCCGCCCCAAATGCACCCCGCACCTTTATTGTCCAGGTCGAAACATATGTCATCCCCGATTCCATAACCAGCCCGCCTTCGCCCCTTGGGCTACGGCGCGGCATGCGGTTTTCTTAGTCGGCGCAGCCGACAATGAAAACCGGTGGTGGAGATGTGGGGTACCGCCCCCCAGTCCCATAAACCTATTCCGAACGGCATTCAGCATTATCTCCGCTTGCGCGGCAGGCTTATAATAGTGCAAAAGACGGGAATTGCAAGTTTTATTAGCGGCGGTTCCCGCACGCTTTAAGGATTTATACAATGGACCCCGTGCTTCCACGGGGTGACGAGTTGGATGAGGTCCCGGGCTTCGGCCGCCAGGCCGCCCACGAGGATGACAATAAATGAAAAAACCCGGCATGGGCCGGGTTTCAACAGATACCAACTTATTACCTGGACGGCCGGATTAAATCCGACCATGACAGGGGCTAAATTAGTTCGCGCGGGTCGTGGTGTTGCGGTTCCACTTCCACACGTCTTCTCCGGTGCCTTTGACAGCCGGGCGCGATTTGCCGTAGGAAATCGTCTTGATGCGCTTCGCATCGACGCCTTCCTTCACAATCACGTTCTTCGAGGCGTTCGCACGGCGCGCGCCAAGGGCCAAGTTGTAGGCTTCCGTTCCGCGTTCGTCGCAATGACCTTCGATGGTCGCCTTGACGGCAGCGTGGTTCTTCATGTAAAGCGCCTGGCCTTTAAGGTTGTCGCGAGCTTCGCTTGATATGGCGGAGGAATCAAAGGCGAAGTAGGCCTTCTGTCCTTCCAGTTCAGCGGGCTCGGTAACGCCGCCGCACGCAGCCATCAGGCAGCACACGGAGACCATGGCGGTGTATTTGAACATAGTCATCAAAAACCTCCCTTGATTATATCTTGTTCAGGGATATAATGGCACAGAGGTTTGACAAATGCAAGATAATTTACAAAGGATTTTGTCCGAGTTCGCGCTGGCAGGCGTTCAGTTCGAATTAGAGGAAAATATTACTATCAATAAGGTGTCGGCCGAGGAGGTGAAAGACCACCCCGGCGCTTCGCGCCACCCCTGTGCAGGAGGGGAACTTCCTTTGATAATTCCGAAGGCGGAGCCGGTGGGGCGCGGCGCGCTTCTGGCCCTTGCCGAGGCGGCGTGCGGCGCGTGCGCGTCGATGGACGAATTGATTGCGGCGATAAAAAGTTTCGACAGACAGCCCACCGCGAAGATGGCGAAGAATATCGTGCCGCCGATGGTTGCCGGGGAATCGTTTTCCCCGCTTCGGCAAACTCGTTCCGAGTTTGTGTCACCCTTCGCGGGGAAAACGAATATGGATATACTAGTCATAACCGATGCGCCGGGGAAGGACGACGACGAGGCCGGCCGCCTGATGTCCGGCGCCGCGGGCGAGATGTTTTCGAAAATGCTGGGCGCAATCGATTTGGGCATGGACGCGGTTTCGGTTTTCCCCGTCATGTTCCATAAGCTTCCAGGAGACCGCACGCCCGCAAGCGACGAGCTTGCCATCACGAAAGTCTTCTTCGACAAGTTCGTCGAATTCGCGCGACCCAAGGCGATTCTTAGTTTGGGGCAAACCGCGTTTTCCTTCGCGGCGCCGGACGGCGGTACCCTGGTCAAGGCGCGAGGCAAGGTTCATGACGCCTTGGGCGCGAAGCTGGTGCCGACTTATGGTTTGAAATTTTTGATGGCAAAGCCGGAGCATAAAAAAGACGCTTGGGCGGATTTGCAGAAGTTTAAGGAATTGTTTGGACAAAAAATATAAGTCCAATTTTTCAAAATCGGTCTATAACGCCGACTTGTTTTCCTTTGTATTCGGCGTTCTATCCTCGATTTTGCGATTGGCCTAATTTTTTTTAGGGTTTATTTAATGGAAGGTGAAGGAGGGGACGCCCGCCGCGTCCGCCTTCGATTTCATTTGCGAGGCCGAGCTTTCCGACAGGCCATAGACGCGCACGCGGTATAAATTATTATATGGCTCTATCGTCGGACTAGCGCCGAACAATCTTTTCACCTTGTCGCTTTGGCTTTGGGCGCTTGCGCGAGAGCTGAACGCGCCGAACTGGACGCCCGCGCCGCCCTTACCGGATGATGTTTTTATATCGGTCCTTCCCGCGTCGGCAAACTCGTTCCGAGTTTGTGTCACGCTCCGCGGGGAAGACCGCCCGTATGATTCGTAATTCGATTCGTCGCTGTCATCATCGTCGTCATAGTATGACATTCGGGACGGGGAGGGGCGGAACATCGAAAAATCCCCAGGCTTTCCGCCGCTTTTAACCGCGAAGCCATAGTCCAGCAATTTCGCCCCGGCGCTGGCGCGTTCCGCAGAATTCGCCGCGCCCAAGACTATACCCACAAGCTGCGAGCCGTTCCGTTTCGCCGACACCGCGATATTATATCGGGCCTTGTTCGTGAAGCCCGTTTTCATCCCGTTCGCCCCGGGATAGGTTTTCAGCATATTATTATGCGTTTCATAAGTCTGGCCGTTGTGCGAAAAGTTCCTTGCGTCGAAATAATGGAAGTATTGGGGAAAGTGCTGGTATATCGCAATCGACAACAGGGCTATGTCGCGCGCGCTCGAAATCTGGTCGTCGTTCGGGAGGCCCGAGGCGTTCTCGAAATTCGTCTGTTTGAGTCCTATTTCCGACGCGGTTCTTGTCATCGTTTCCGAAAAGTCCCCCTCGTCGCCCTTCAAATTTTCCGACAGAACGGTCGCCACGTCGTTCGCAGACCGGATAATCAGCGCCTTTATCGCCGCGCTTACTTTGATTTTTTCGCCGGGCTTCAAGCCAAGCTTCATCGCAGGCTGGTTCGCCGCGCGCTGGGACACTATCAGGTTCTGGTCTTCCGACAGGCGGCCGTGCTCTATCGCGTCGAAGGTCAGATACAGGGTCATCAGCTTTGTCAGGCTGGCCGGATAATTCAGGTCCGATGCGCCTTCCTGATATAAAACCACGCCCGAATCCATGTCCGCGACGAGCACCGCTTTGGGCGCGGCGCTTGCAGCACCTATAAGACAAAAAAATAAAGCGACGCTTTTCAAAATCGGTCCATAACGCCGATTAGCGGCGAAAAACAGGTCGCCGCAGGAGCGGCTAAGCCTAGACGTCGACCTGTTTTCCACCACTACTCGACGTTCTGTCCTCGATTTTGCGGCGTCGCTAATATTTTTTAGAAATTTATCCATTTGATTTGCTAAGCATTTTTTAGTTTATTATTATTTTCCATTCCCTTTTATAAATAATAAAGATTTTGACGGGGGCGGTCAAAATATTTTATTATAAGGA
>JAIRRC010000007.1 GCA_031256175.1 Rickettsiales bacterium | reverse complement strand
ACCGCATTCAATCCAAGCAAGCGGGTTTTCAAGAAAGGGAAGAGGAAAGAGCACTGGCCCACGATGGAAACCATCGCGAAAATCCTGGCCGCGACAGGAACCGATTTTTTGGAATTCGCCAAGCTTTACGAGAAAGCAAAGAAAGCATGACTTTCATATCTTGACGACGCCGTCGGCGAAGATTATTTCGGCGGGCAGGGCGAAATCGCTTTTGCCTGCAACGATTTTTCCGTTCGATTCCACTATCGCGAATCCGCGCCGCAGGGTTTTCAAGTGCGAAAGATTCTCCAGCATGTCGGATTTATATTTCAGCAGCTGCCTGGCGGCGTTCAATTTTTGCGCGGCGGCAAGATTAAGACGCGCGTCCAGGGCATCCGTTTTATTCTTCAAGTTCGACAGGGCCGCGGCCGGGGATTGAAGCTGTTGCCCCAGTATCCTTTGCCGCGACACTGCAATTTTTTGCGAAAAGGCCGCGGAAAGAATTTTCGAAATATCGTCCAGTCTTTGGAATTTTTCGGCGACCATCTGGCGGGGGTCCCGCAACCTTAAACCTTCGATTTCCCTTATAACCGAAATCAGCGCAGGGACCACGATTTCCGCGGCCGCCGTCGGGGTCGGCGCGCGAACGTCGGCGGCGAAGTCCGTCAGCATAAAGTCCGGCTCGTGCCCGACGGCGGACACGACAGGGATGGCGGACGCGGCGACGGCGCGGACCAGGATTTCGTCGGAAAAGGGAAGCAGGTCTTCCAAACTTCCGCCGCCGCGCGCGATGATAATTATGTCGGGGCGCGCGCCGCAATTATTAAAAAAATCCAAGCCGGAAACCACGGATGCGGCGGCGGCTTCGCCCTGGACCACGGCGGGGTAGACAAGGACATGAACCGGCACCCGTTCGCGCAGGCGGTTTATGATGTCGTGCACGACGGCGCCGGTCGGCGACGTGATGATGCCTATCGTTTTCGGAAATTTCGGAAGCGGGCGCTTCCGCGCCGCGTCGAACAATCCTTCGGCCGCCAATTTTCTTTTGCGCTCGTCCAGCATTTTCAAAATCGCGCCCGCGCCGGCAAGCTCCATATTCGAAACGATTATTTGGTAGTTCGAGCGGGCAGGGTAAGTCGTGATTTTTCCCGTCGCTATTATCTCCATCCCGTTTTCCGGCTTGAACGGCAAGGGCGCGCCGCGCCAGATTATCGCGGAAATCGCGGCGTCCGCGTCCTTTATGGTCATGTAAGTATGGCCGCTGGCGGCGCGCGTGATTTGCGACAATTCGCCCCTTATGCGGATTTCAGAAAACGCCGATTCCATAACTCCTTTGATTAAAAGGCTTGCGTCCGATACGGAAAAGATTTGCGTTTTGTCCAATGTCATGCCAGCTGCCATCTTGGGCTTGGGCGGAAATCCGCGGGCGCCAGGTTTCCGATTTGGAAATTCTCGATTCCGGCCCATGCAATCATGGCGCCGTTGTCCGTGCATAAATCCAGGCGCGGCGCGTGAAATTCCACGCCGTTTTCGGCGGCGATTTTCGGAAGCGCTTCACGCAGCAGCGAATTTTTCGCGACGCCGCCCGCGACTACAAGGGCTGTCGGTTTCGTCCCCCCACCGGCGACGAAGTCGCCGTTCGACGAATCCACCGAATCAAAGATTCGGGGATTCTGCTCGGACGGAAAAACATGACATTTGGTCATGTTTTCTGTTTCCGTCCTCACCCCCGCAAGGGGGGAGTTGTTTTTTAATATCGCGAAGGCGTTTTTAAGGCGGTCAATAAGGCAATCTATGGCGGCGGTTTGGAATTCGCTTGCGAAGGCGGCGCGCTCGTCGTCCGTCAACGGGCGCCCGATTTTATCGAGCTGCATCCGCGCGGAAGTTTTGATTCCGCTGAAAGAAAAATCGCAGCCCGGGGTGCCGACAAGGGGGCGGGGGAAATGGAATTGAGTCGCCTGCGGCGACAGATTCGAACAATGGACCCCGGCCTTCGCCGGGGTGACGGCGTGTGGTTGGTTTCGCGCCGTTTGTGCGAGGCGGTCGATTTCGGGGCCGCCGGGATAGGGAAGACCCAGCATTTTCGCGACTTTGTCGAAGGCTTCGCCGATGGAATCGTCTATCGTCCGGCCCATAATTTCGTAATCGCCGACGCCTTTCGCCAGAAGAATCTGGCAGTTTCCGCCGCTTACCAGCAGAAGCAGATACGGGAATTTTATGTCGGCGGTAAGGCGCGGGACAAGCGCGTGGCCTTCCATATGGTTCACGGCGACAAGCGGCTTGCCGGACGCCTGCGCCAGGCCGCGCGCCGCGTTCCAGCCGACCAAGACGCCGCCGATAAGGCCCGGGCCGCCCGCCGCCGCGACGACGTCGATGTCCGTTATCGTTTTGCCCGCGTCCACCAGGGCTTGGTTTATGACTTGGTCTATCGCCAAAATATGCGCGCGCGCGGCAAGCTCTGGAACCACGCCGCCGAATTTTCTATGCTCCGGGATTTGGGAATATATTATGTGGGACAGGATTCGCTTGTCGGAGGATACGACCGCGGCGGCCGTCTCGTCGCACGTGGATTCGATTCCAAGGCAAAGCAGACCACCCGACGGCACCTCGCGACGCGCGCCGCCGCTTGCGCCTAATATCGGCGCGCGCGGGACGCTTATGCGCTCGTTGTCGTCGCACGTGGATTCGATTCCAAGGCATAAGGTTTTTTTCATGCGGATTTATACAATGGACCCCGTTCTGGGCCGGGGTGACGGGTGGGTTTATTCCGATTTCATCATGGTGCGGAGGTGGTCCGCCGCGAAGGTGCCGGAAATGCAAAGCGGGACGGATTCCTTGACGCTCAGCTTCTGCGATTCGGATATGGTCGCCATAATCGTTATGCAATCGGTGATGCGCGCGACGCGGGCGGGCTCGGCCATGATATTGCGGACTATCAATTCTCGCTCGGTAGCGTTCGAGACGTTCCATTCGGCCAGGTTGGAATCGGGCGTCAGGCGGCCGGTTTTCTTCAAAAGCAGGCTGCCGAACTTGTCCCAGGCCCAAAGGGCGGACATAACGACAAGCGCGGCGATTATAACGTTCTTAATCATGTTCATCATGGATGACTCCTTTATTTTTCTTTATAATAGTATGGATTCCGGGGGTTTGCAATAAATAAACTAATTGTCCATCCTGGTGCCGTCGACAAGGAAACCCTTGGCGTTAACATCTATCGTAAGGTCTTGTTTCCAGACCGGTTCGGTAAGGAAGAAGTTCTGGTTATTCATATGCCAATCGCATCCGTCCTTGTCCGAAATCGAGCGAATTTTCTTCATAAACGCGTCGTCGCTTACGTATTTGGGATGGTCGACGTTGATAACGAAGGGTTTGCCCTGTTTGCCATCGAAAGTTATCTCATAAAGCATTTGAGTTTTTTCATCGACGCATACGCGGACGCCGAAGGTTGGATAGAAAACCTTGGTGTTCATGTCGTCCTTCGGATTTTTGATGTTGCCGCCGCCATATCCCAGCCAGCCCGATTCGCAATTCGTATAGCAGTCGCCCGCGCGATTGATGGTCGAGAAGAATTTGCCGCATGACGCTTCGGTCATCTTGCCGTCGACCATGACGCCCCATGCGACCGCGCCGGTGCCAAGGCCGATAACAAGACTGCGCCGCGCGGTTTCGGCGCGGATAAGCTCCCTATGCGCGACGTTCCAGAGATTACTTGCCTGAATATAGGTTTTTTCCGCCGCGGCGTATGCCTGTCCGGTCTGCATTATAGCCGTCGCGTTAACCGGAACGACCTGTTTTGCCGCCTGCCATTTCGCATGGGCGGTCTTCGCGCCCGTATAGGCCTTGTCCCTTGCGCTTCGCGCCGCGACTTCGGCTGTTTTTTTCGCGCCGACGCGGGTAACGGCAACCTGGAAAACCGATTTCAACGCGGCAGGAATCGCTTTGATTATAAGGCCGGGGGCTTTTTTCGACACGACCTGCGTCGCGGCCGTCCGGACAGCCGCGACTGCAACGCCAGCGCTACCGAACGTGCCCACCACCGCGACGGCGGTCGCGGCCCAAAGCGCCGCATCCACGCTGGCTAAAGCGAAACTCATATCGCCGCAGGCATACATAACGCGCGTGTTCTGCGGCAGGAAAAACGCGCGCGCATAGTCATCCACGCCTGTAAAAGCGCCGTCGCGCTGTTCCCAGCCCGACTCGCTGGGCTTCCATTCTATGTTCATGTCGATGTCGTCGGTTTTCAATGTGGTCTTACCGCCGGTCTTCATCTTGCTTAGCAAAAATTTGCGGCATTGGTCGGGATTGTCGGGATTTCTGTTGTCGATGTTCAGGACGTCTATATTTTTCGCAAGCAGCTCGGCTATAATTTCCTCGGTAATAATGGTCTTGGTCGGAACGCCTTGCCGGACGTCGGCGTCGGCGATTTTGTATATGTCAGCGATAAGCTTGTCGTCGCATTTCTGGAAGTTGTCGGCGGCGCCCGCGGGCAGAGCGAGCACGGCAATAACGGCGGCTATGACGATGGATTTTCTATCTGCCACGGAGGACCTCCTCGGCTCTGGCCGCGCCTTCTTCGCCGCGCAACGCCCGCATTATTTCGATGGTGCGCCGCCGCGCCGGGTCGGTTTCCTCCGGCGGATAGTCGCCGCCGCCAGCGCCGGGCAATTCGCCCGGAAGCGGCTGATATGGGGCGACAGGCTCGGGCGGGGGCGGGGGGGGCGTCCAGCCTTGGATGATTTGGCTGGCCGGGCACATGACTTTATACGAATCGATATTCTCGGCGTTAAGCAGTTTTATGCAGCCGTCGTCGCCCGCGGGCACCTGGTCGCACCAGGCGCAGAAGTTTTCGGTCTTCATGCGGTCGACATATTTCGCATAGCTTTCCACGAACAGGGACGCATAAGCGCAATTCTGCACGCAAATCATTTCGCCGTTCGGGCCTTTGGGTTCCCAGACTTCCTTCCATTCGCGCATGCCTTCGGTCGTGTTTTCGATTCTATCCATGTAAGAGATATTGCCTATGGTTTCCGGGAAAGCGCCGCCGGCATTTGGGAAAATGTTGCCGCCCGCCGCAACGCCGATGTTCGGCGCGGGCTTTTTTTGCTCGACATAGCCGCCGCTGAAATTGACGTTCGCGTCCGGGCGGCGCGCTTTGTAATTATCGAAGGCCTGGTCGATATAGCCCGCGCAGGCGACAGAATAATCGCGGCCCGGAATCTGCGCAAGGCGCAGGGTGATTTTGGGCTTCACGCTTTGGATGCCCATATTGGCGCAGCCGTTGTAGC
>JAIRRC010000003.1 GCA_031256175.1 Rickettsiales bacterium | reverse complement strand
CTTCATCGAATCGCGGTAAAAGCGCTGAAATTGGCGGCGCGACAGATTATCGCCGCAATGAACGATGGTTTCTACGATTCGACCCTCGGGCACGGAAAATAGAAAACCTTCGGAATTCTCGGGCACACAGCCGGCGGCAGCCGGAACATCCTCGAAATTGGGCAAAAACATATGCGGTTCGACCGCCGCGCCTACACCCACAAATCCAGCCATAATCAAACAAATACTTATAATCTTCTTCATCCCTCGCCCCTTTCATTTGTCATGGTCGGGCTTGACCCGAACCATCCAGGTGATAACTAATATCATTATTATAAACCCCAAAATCCCCCCGCGCAATCCTAAAATAGATTGAACGAATCCCTATTTTATGCTATACTAAACGCATGAGAAACATAACTAAACAACTCTCTCTAGATTTCTGCGCTTTTTAGCGTATTTATCCCTAACATCATCGTCATACTGGCGAAGGCCAGTATCCAGTAATAATTGATAACTCAAAAAATATTAGGCCGACCGCAAAATCGAGGATAGATTTTCGAGTAGCCAGCAAAACAGGTCGGCGGCTAGGCTTGCCGCTCCTGCGACGACCTGGTTTGCGAAGCTAATCGGAAATATAGACCGATTTTGAAAAACCGGTCTCTTATTTTTTGTCATTCAAGCCCCAGCTCCGCATACTTTTGCTCGACGCGCGAAATGGCGGTCGCCATGGCCCGCAAATAATCCGCCGCCGTGGCGTTCGCGTTGCTCGCGACGGGCGCCAGAACCTTTTCCATCTCGGTCGAGGCGCCGCTCGCCGATTCGCTTTTTATAACCGCGCGCATTATGCTTCCCATGTTGGCAAGCATGACGTCGTTCATTGCGGCCTCCCTCTCGGAAAAATCCCAGTATCGCGAAGGGTCGGAAGAATCGACGATACCGCTCGCGACTGCGACGGACGTGGCGACGGCGCCGAACATTCCGAAATTGGCCATCTCGGCCGTTATGCTTCCGTTGGAAAGGCCCAGGTGCTGCCCGATGGAAAGCTTGGCGACGCCGCCGTCGAATCCTGAATTGACGCCTTCAAGAACGAGATTCCCGACTTTAAGGCGTCCGGCCTCGACCCCGCGGAACTTCGCCGCGTTTCCCAGAAGGACGTTTCCGGCGACGACAAGGTCGCCCGATTCGGAAGTAAGGTTTCCAAGGACGTTGGCCTCGCCCGCGACGATGAATTCCTTTTCGATGGCGATGTTTTCTGCGAATGAAAGGCTGGTCGCCTCGCCCCATTCGATTTCGATTCGCTCGCCCACATGCGCGGCCTTTGCGTCCATCATTCCTATGCCGATAATATCGTTGTTGTTCATGTCCAGGTCGGAAAGCATGACCGAATCTTGCTTGCGTCCGCCGCTTGCGCGCCAAAGCCAGTCGCCGCTCTTCCATACGACGGGCGTTTGGGTTGCGACGGCCTCCCTGCGCGCGGACACGTTCCACATGGAAAGCGATTGCTGCCAGGTGCCGAAGGAACCATACATCTGGTTTCCGGCGACATAACCGGCGCCCTCGCCGCCGGCCATCGCGACGTGTCGCGTTCGCATGGGGGTTATGTCGCGCAGTTCGGATACGACGATTCCTTGAAGATATGAATGGCCGGCGTTGTCGGACATTTTTATGACGCGCGCTTTTATGGATTTGCCGGCGGCGTCGAAGCCGAAGGGCTTCAGGTCTTCCGGCCGCACTTGGTAAATGGCGGTGCCCGCATTGCTGGACAGACGGGTCTCGTTGGCCTCGATGTATCGAAGCAGGGCATCGCGGGCCTCGGCGATTACATGGCTCTCAAGGGCGGCGGCGCGCATTTCCTCGCGCGATACGATTTGCTTGTAAATCATGGGCAGAATTCCCATGAATATGGCCACCATCATCAGTATCTCTACCAGCGACGCCCCCCTTTCAACTCCCCCCTTGCGGGGAAGTCGAGGAGCGCGAAGCGCGACGCGGTGGGGGGACGATGCTGAATTTCTCATCTCGCAACCTCCGCCTCTACCCACCCCTTCGAGTTTATCTTCGCCATCGGATTTTTCACGCGGCCTAAAATATCGGCGACGGAATCGCTGGACCAGGACATGATTCGAAGGTTGCGGAATTCCGGCGCGCTTCCGCTTGAATTCGGAAAAGTCCAACTGCCCAGTTTCAGCGGCGGATTGGAAGCGTCGCCCATCTTGTCGCTGGAAATTGTGATGCCGCTGCCGCCCGCGGCGGAAATATGCCCTGCGGTCATCTGCGGCGCGGACAATGAATAGGCGGTGATTTCGGCGAAAGCGGAAACCGACCTGGCGATTCCGGGCTTTATGCTAAGGTTGTTTCCGACCTCGACGCTTTCGGTAATGATGGTTCGGTCTGCGACTATGCGGCCCTGGTTGCTCTGGACGGCCTCGGACGCGGCGCTCATGCTTCCGCCGGACACGCCGCCGAAAATGGCGCGCGCTGCGATTCGCCGTGCGCCCAGAATGTCGCCGCCGACGCGCAGAACGTTCACGGAAGATTCTGCGGGCGCCATGCGCAGGCCCTGCTGGAACAGGGCGGTTTCCGCGGCGAAACTTGCGGCGGTAAGGTTGCTGGCGATTGCGTCCTCGGCCTCGAGCCCGACGCCCTCGATTTTCTTGACGTTTATGACGGAGCTGCGGCGTCCCGCGTCGGATAGTCCCAGGTCGACTTCCATGGTGTTGAGTTCCGGCGCGTCAAGCGCGCGCGCGCGGTGCATGAAGCGCGCGCGCTCCGTGTCGCTTGCGTGCTCGGTTATGCGCAGAACGATTTTGTTCGGCGGCAAATCCGGAATGCGCGCGGACCATTGTCCTGTGCCCGAATATGCGAATCCGCCGTCCTCGGAAATTCCGCCCTCGGGGCCAAGCAGGCGCGCGAATCGGTGCAGCGAAAGAATGGTGCTGCCCTCCATGTCGGTTATCATATAGGCGTTGGTCGTGCGGATTCCGGCGGCGGAGGTCGACTTGAAAACCATGACCGAAGGCGGCGGAAGATTGCGCGATTCCGCGGCTCCGAAAGGGGCCATGACTTCGAAGAATTTGTCGGCCGGAATCTGAACTTGGTATTCGTCGGGCCAAAGCGATTCGTTGAGCGCGATATAATTGGCGACGCTTCCGCCCAGGCGCGTAAGATGGTTTGCGTATCCGACGCGGCGAATCTCGGCGGCGCCGTCGGTTATCTTGCCGTAAAGGAAAGGGGCGGACACGCCGATGATACCGATGGTCAGTATGACGTCGAGCAGCGACGCCCCTCTTTCAGTTCTTGTCATCCCGGGCAAGGCGCAGCCGCGACCCGGGACCTCATCTCCCCTCGTCACCCCGGCGAAGGCCGGGGTCCATTGTTCCAAAAACCATCGGCGAAATCGACTCAAATCCCGCATTTCTTCGCACCCCCGCCCGCAAGCAGACACTTCTTCATGTCGATTCGCTTTTCCAACCTTTGATAATAGGCGTAAAGACAGGCCGTCTGCTGCGCCAAACTCTTGCTGTCATACTTGAAAACGACGTCGCCGCCCTCGCTCTTGTATCGCACGCCCTCGATTAAAGACTTGCAGGAAATGGAATCGCCCTCGTTGTTCTCCGCGGCCGCCGGGATTTTGATGTTGTCGTTGTTGATTCCGTCCAGGCGGACGTCGGGCAGCTGCGAAGTCCCGGCCAGGCGGACGGAAAGCAAAGTTGGCGCCGAAGAAGGGGAGCGCGTTAAAATCTTCGCGTTCTGGTCTTTAAGGGTTATGTGCCCGACGCTTGCGGTGTCTGCGGTGATTCCGCTGCGTGCGGAACCTACGGCGTCGTCATAGAATATGTTGGAATCGGAGGTAATCTCGGCCGTGCCCGCGACGCTGACGACGCCGATATTGTTGAGGGCCGTGTTGCTAAGCTCGGCGTTTCCGCGCACAAGCCAATTGTCGGGCCCCTGGAACGAAGCGGTGCCTGGCGATTGGTAATAGTCCAGGACGGAAACGAATCCGGCCTCGAGGTTCGGCGCCTGTCCGCCGTATGACACGACGTTTTTCACGGACATGCTTCCGACGGCAAGGTCGCCGCGCGAAACGTTGAGCGCCGGGTCGCTCGCGCCGCGGCTTTGGAAAGTCGCGTTCTGAACGATTAATGATTCGATTTCGTTCTTGTTCTTGGATTCGTCCTCGCCCATAAGGTGGAGCTTGCCAAAAAAGCCCGCCTCGAAAACGGCGCCGGCGGCCTTGACGTCCTTTGCGCCGACTACATTGTTATACAGCATGTCGATGTCGGCCTGCATGGCGTTTTTTTCCGGATTGGAAGATTTGCGCGCAAGGAATTCGCTCGCTTCCGCCTCTATCGGAACGCGGACGAAAATGGAATCGGGGTCTGGCGCGAAGCCGAACTCTGCGGACGTGTCCAGGTCCCAGTCGCCTGTGGCGCCGACAAGCTTTCCGTCCGATACCGCGGCGCCCCAGAAACCTATTCGCAAAGCGATTTCGCCGCGCCGGACTTCGCTAAGGGCGCCGCCCGCGGCTTCGATTAACGGCACGACCTCCGCGCCGTTCCTTAACAGGACAATCCGAATTTCCTGCCCTATCGCCGTGCGCGCATTGAAACCAATCTGCAGTCCGTAAGGCTCGAAAGTGGAATTGATTTTTGCGCCGTCGATTATGGTCGCGCCGACCGGAATGGTGTCGGAATTTTCTTTTATCCAGGCGCTGGCGGCGTTGAAGGCGAGGTCCATCTGCCGTGCGACGGCGGCGTTTTCTGCGTTTATGGTCCGTTGCGAGAGTTTCGACAGCATGAAAGGCATGAACGCGATGACCAGGCCGAGCATAAGCAAAGCCTCGAACATAAAGCGTCCTGATTCGTCATGCCTAAAATTCAAGTTCCCCTCCCTCCCCCGTCATTCCAGCGAAAGCTGGAATCCAGGTAATAAAAACCCCGCGTTAGCGGGTAATAGCCATACTTCGGCCAAATATCAAAATGGACTCCCCCCTACGAAAGGGATTCTAGAACAAAACGGATAAATAGGTCAATTATTAATAAACAATCCCAAAAATTTTCAGCGAGGTCGCGTTTTCGATGGATAATCGTCCGAGGACCAGGGAAAACAAGCCGACGGCTAGGCTTGCCGCTCCTGCGGCGGCTTGTTTTCCGAAGCGTCGTTCGGCGATTAGGCGCGAAAACGAAAAACCGAGCGAAAATTTTTGTCCTTACAAAGTCGCCTTTAAGGTTTCCACTTCATACGCCTCGACTTTATCCCCAATCTTCAAATCATTATAATTGTCGAACGACATTCCGAATTCGACGCCGGCTCCGGACACTTCCTTGACCTCGTTCTTCTCGCGGCGAAGCTGGGCCAGTTTTCCGTCGTAAATGACGACGCCGTCGCGCAGCAGGCGCACAAGCGAATCCTTCTTGATGTAGCCTTCCGCCATGCGGCAGCCCGCGACCTTGACGCCCTTGCCCACGACGAACAGGGCGATGACATCGGCGTATCCGACGAAATTCTCGCGTCGCACCGGCTCCAGTTTTCCGGCCAATATATCGCGCAGTTCGTCCGTGATATGATATACGACGGAGTGATAGCGTATGTCGACATTGTTGGCGCGCACAAGCTCACGCACCGAAGCGTCCGCGCGCACGTTGAATGCGACGATGACGGCGTTGCTGGCGATGGCCAGTCGAACGTCGCCCTCTGAAATCGCGCCGACTCCGGCGGAAAGAATCTGCACTTCGGCCTTTTCGGTCCCGATTTTTCCAATCATGTCGCGAAGCGCTTCGACGCTGCCCTGGACGTCGGCTTTAAGGACGATTGGCAATACGACTTTCTTGCCGTCTTCCTTCTTCGCGAACAATTCTTCGAGCGTGGATTTTTTGACCAGGTTCGCGGCGTCCTTGTCGCGTCGAAGGCGATACTCGGCGACATCCTTCGCGTCCTGCTCGCTCGAAACGGCCTTGAAATCGTCGCCCGCGAAAGGCAGCTCTTCATAGCCCAGAACGATGGCGGGCTGACCTGCGATAATGTCTTTGACGCGCGCGCCGAATGAATTGATGATTGCGCGGACGCGGCCGAAGGTCTTTCCGCAAACGAAAGCGTCGCCGATGGAAAGCGTCCCCTGCTGCATAAGAATCGTGGCGGTGGACCCAAGGCCTTTTTCGACCTTGGCTTCGACGACGGAGGCGCGCGCGGGCATAAGCATGTCGGCCTTCAAATCCAGCATTTCCGCCTGGGTCAGAATCAGCTCTTCGAGTTTTTCAAGGCCGATTTTCTTGGTCGCGGAAATTTCGGCGCTAAGGATTTCGCCTCCCAGGTCTTCGACCTGAATCTCGTGGCTAAGCAGGTCGGTCTTGACCTTTTGCGGATTGGCGTCCGGAAGGTCGATTTTATTTATCGCGACAATCATGGGAACTTTGGCGGCCTTGATATGGTTGATGGCCTCGATGGTCTGCGGCATGATTGAATCGTTGGCTGCGACGACAAGGACGACGATGTCGGTCATCATGGCGCCGCGCGCGCGCATGGCCGAGAAAGTTTCGTGTCCGGGGGTATCCAGGAATGTTATGGATTTTCCGGATTTCGTCATGACTTCATATGCGGCGATGTGCTGGGTGATTCCGCCGGCCTCGCCCGCGGCGACATTGGTCTGTCGGAAAGCATCGAGCAAGGATGTCTTTCCATGGTCGACATGTCCCATGATGGTGACCACCGGGGCTTTTCGGACGGCGCGCGCCATGTCGGGCTTCATGTCAAGCTGGTCCTCGTGCGGGACGACGGAAACGCGCCGAACCTTTGCGCCGAATTCCACCGCCAGCAATTCGGCGGTGTCGGCGTCTATGGTCTGGTTTTGGGTGGCGACAACGCCCATTCCCATAAGCTTCTTGACGACGTTTCCAATCTTCTCAGCCAGCGCATCGGCCAAATCTTTCACAACAATCGAATCGCCTAGAACGACTTCGCGCTCGACCTTGGCGCCGACATTGAAAGCCTGGTTGTGCTTGTCGCGGAAGCGCTTCATGGCGGCTTCGGACCTGCGGCGGTTCTGGCTTCGGACCTCCATGTCGCCCTCGTCGGAGTTCATGACGATGTCGCGGACCGAGATTCGGCCCTTGAAACTTGCGGCGTCCTGGTTTTGGTTGTGCCCGCCGCGTTTTTTCCCGCGCCGATTGTCGTCGAATTCCGAAGTCTTTCCTGTCATCCCCGGCGAACGGAGAGAGACCGGGGACCTCCTGCCGTCGGCAGAGCCTGAATCATTGGATTCCAAATTGCCGGTATTCTCGCGCGCCTTTAATTGCTCGCGCACTGCCTCGTATTCTGATTGGTCCGCGGCGATTTCCTGATTGACGCGCTGGCGCTGCGCGTCTTCTTCTGCCTGGCGCTGGGCGCGCGCGGCCTCGCGTTCCTTGGCGGCTTCCAGAACGGCGCGAAGCTTTTCATCGACGGCATTGCTTGCCTTCTTGACCGGGGCCTTTATCTCCTGCTCGCCGGGCATAAGGATTTTCTTCCTGCGCTCGACGAAAATGGCGTCGCCCTTGGACGACTGGACTGCGCCGGTAAGGACGCTCTTCCCCAAAGTCAAAGTCTTTCTATTTTCCGTCATGCTTCACCTGCTCCTGTGTCATTCCCGCATTTGGGGAATCTCAATCTGTCATCCCCGGCTTGACCGGGGACCTCATCATCTGTCATGGTCGGGCTTGACCCGACCATCCAGGTGATAAATTATTCCGCCGCAACTTCTTCTTCCGTTTCTTCCTTAATCCCGTAAGCGACGTCGCGCGCCTTCATGATGATTCGTCCGGCGACGAATTCCTTCATCTCTTCCGCGCCTACAATCTCCAACAATTCGTCTGCGGCAAGGTCGGCAAGGTCGGACAAAGTGCGAACCCCTGCATGGCCCAGTTTCAGCAAAAGCGGCCGTTTCAGGAATTTGAAGTCCAATAAGTCGTCGGTCATCTTCAAAGCGTGTCCCGCGTCCTTGTATTCCTTGTCCAGCTTGGCGAGATAGTCCTTCGCGCGTCCTTGAAGCTCGCCCGCGATGGTCGGGTCGAAGCCTTCGACGGATTCAAGCTCGGCCAATGGCACGAAAGCGACTTCCTCGACGCTGCGGAAACCTTCGGTTATAAGCAGCTGGGCTATGATGGAATCGACATCCAGGGCCTTGACGAACAGCTCGGTCTTTTCTGCGGTTTCCTTGGCGCGGCGTTCCTGCTCTTCTGCCTCGGACATGATGTCGATGTTCCAGCTGGTAAGCTGGGACGCGAGCCGGACGTTCTGCCCGCGCCGCCCGATGGCGAGCGATTGCTGGTCTTCGGCGACGATGACGGACGCGGTGTGGGTGTCCTCGTCGACGATGATTTTCTGAACCTTGGCGGGCGCGATAGCGTTCACTATATAAACGGCCGGGTCTTCGGAATAAAGTATGACGTCGATTTTTTCGCCTTGGCACTCGTTGATGACGGGCTGAATTCGGGTTCCTTTCACACCTACGGTCATTCCGACCGGGTCGACGGACGGGTCGTCGGAAAGAACGGCGATTTTAGCGTGCGAACCGGGCGCGCGCGCGACGGACTTTATCTTGATGACTCCGTCGTAGATTTCCGGAACTTCCTGCATGAACAAGCGCTCCATGAACATCGGATGGGTGCGGGTCAGAAATATCTGCGGGCCGGAATTCGAACGCACGACGTCCATGATAAGGGCGCGCACATGTTCGCCCGGATGCGGACGCTCGCGTCCGATAAGCTCGGTCGCGCGGATATAGCCTTCGCCCTTTCCTTTTATGTCGACATAAATGTTTCCGAATTCGACGCGCTTGACGACGCCGGATACGATGTCGCCGACGGAATCCTTGAATTCCTCGTATTGGTTTCCGCGCTCCGCGTCGCGGACGCGGCCGACTACGACCTGGCGTGCCTGCTGGAAAGCCTGGCGGCCGAATTCGGGTTCTGGAAGGCGGTCGAACACCTGCTCGCCGACTTTCGGCTCGTCTGAATATTTTTTGGCTTCCTTTATGGTAAGCTGCGTGAAGGGATTGTATTCCTCGCCCTTGGCGGCGGCGTCCTCGATGACGTCGAAAACGCGGCGGACAAGTATGGCGCCGTTCTTGCGGTCGATTTGGGCGACTATGTTAAGGTCCTCGCCGTATTTGGTCTTGGCGATTTTGGCGACGGCGGCTTCGAGCGATTCAAGAACGATGTCGCGCGAAATCTGTTTTTCATCGGCCAGGGCGTCTGCGGCCAACAGAAGGTCTTGTCTTGGCATGGGTGCTGCTATCGGCATGGTTTTGCTCCTTTTTCTTTCCCACTAAAAGAGGCGGGATTTCAAGTCCCGCCCCCAATTTTATTTAAGAACAAGACGATTATACATCTATAATAATAAATTTCAAGTCAAAACTTCTTCCATCGTCCATCTTACTTCTTACTTGCTTTATTTGCACTTCTGATTTATATTCTCCCCATGTCGAATAACTACGTAGTCTTAGCCAGAAAATACCGCTCGCAAACCTTCGCCGACCTTATCGGCCAAAGCGTCTTGTCGACCACGCTTTCGAACGCGATAGCAAGCGGCAAAATAGCGCACGGCTATGTCTTTTCGGGGATTCGCGGCACGGGCAAAACCAGCACCGCAAGGATATTCGCCAAAGCGCTTAATTGCACGGCGCAGGATGGCCCGACATCCAGCCCCTGCGGCGAATGCGACAATTGCAGGGCGATAGCCGCGGGCCAGCATATGGACGTTATGGAAATAGACGCCGCGTCGCACACTGGCGTGGACAATATCAGGGATATATTGGATTCCGCGGGCTACGCGCCGAACCTTGGCCGTTATAAGATTTATATTATAGACGAAGCGCATATGCTTAGCAAAGCGGCGTTCAACGCGCTCTTGAAAACGCTGGAAGAACCGCCGGCGCACGTTGTATTCATGATGGCGACGACGGAAATAAGAAATATACCTATGACGATTCTGTCGCGTTGCCAGCGGTTCGACCTGGCGCGCGTTCATATGGACGAATTGAAGTCGCACTTCTTGAAAATCGCGAATTCCGAAAACGTCGAATTGTCCGAGCCTGCCGCGACATTGATAGCGCACGCGGCCGACGGCTCGGTTCGCGACGGGCTTTCGATTCTGGACCAGGCGATTTCCCAAACGAACGGCAAGGTCGACGAAGACGCGATAAACGGCATGCTGAAAAGAACGGGCTTCGACGCGCTTGCGACATTGATGGAATCGATTATGGCGGGCGACGCCCAGGGCGCGCTGGCCAGGGTCGCGGATATATATTCCGGCGGCGCGGACTTGTCGGGCCTGCTCGCGGACATGCAGGATTTCACCTATTGGCTGACAAGGGCGAAAATCGCGCCGGCAAGCCTAAGCGCGGCGCCCTATACGGAAAACATCAAAAGCCGCATGAAGGAATTGTCGGCGAATACGGCGATGAACACCTTGTCCAGAATGTGGCAGGTAATGACGGCGGCGGCGCAGGAAATATCGAACGCATTGCACCAAAAGAACGGCTTCGATATGATGATGATAAGAATGATGTATCTTGCGGACATCAAACCCATCAAAGCGTTGTTGGCTGAACAACCTTCCGCCGTCACCCCGGCGAAGGCCGGGGTCCATTGTTCGGAAGCTGTCGCCGCAGGCGACTCGAAATTAAAAATCGAATCAATCCAAGACTTAATCGGCGCCCTGACCAAATCGAAGGAAACGCTTCTTCTGGGCGAAATGAAATCGAACGTGGAAATAACGGACTTTGCAATCGGCAGAATAAAAATATTCGACCGCGCGAATGCCGCTACGGCGCAAAAGCTGCGCGCATGGCTTGACGCGAACGCGGAAGGCAAATGGATTGTGGAAACGGCGGAAGAATCGGCCGGCGCCGGCACAATCGCGGAGTGCGACCGCGGCGCGGCGGCAAGCGACCCGCTTGTGAACAAGGCGCTCGGCATGTTCGGCGGCGAAATATCCAAAGTCCAGGATTCATGAAATTTTTCGACCATTCCCTTCGCATAATGTTCTGGCTCGCGATAGCGTTCCTTGTGGGAACGATAGCGGTCTTTTTAAGATACGGGACGGACTTGCCGGAATATAAAAGCCTTGCGTCATACCGGCCGCCCGTTGCGACGCGCCTGTATGCCTCGGACGGAAGCCTTCTGATGGAATACGCGACCGAGCGCCGCGTGTTTATAGAGTTCCAAAACATACCGCCGAAACTCGTCAACGCGTTCATAGCTGCGGAAGACCAGTCGTTCTGGTCGCATTCGGGGATAGACTTCACGGGCATCGCGCGCGCGACCGGGAACAATATGATAAAGGTCCTGGGCGGCGGCACAAGGTTTTCGGGCGCCTCGACCATAACGCAGCAGGTCGCGAAGAACTTCTTTCTGTCCAGCGACAGAACTATATCGCGCAAAATCCGCGAAGTTATCTTGGCGCTTAAACTCGAAAGGACGTTTTCGAAAGAGCATATAATGGCGCTGTATCTCAACCAGATTTACCTTGGGGCGCGCGCGTTCGGCGTGGGCAGCGCAAGCCTGATGTATTTCAATAAGCCGGTTTCTGAATTAAGCCTGTCGGAAATGGCGTATCTTGCGGCGCTTCCCAAAGCCCCGAACAATTACAATCCGCAGAAGAATATGGAAGGCGCGATAAGCCGCCGCAATTGGGTCATAAGCCGCATGCTGAAAGAGAAGATGATTACGCAAGAGGAAGCGGACTTGGCATTGGCTGAACCATTGATAATAAACGACGACTTCACGGCGCAGCAGGCGGACGACTTCCAGTATTTCTCGGAAGAGGTCAGGCGCAGAATGATGAACATCTTCGGGCGCGAGAAATTGTATAACGAAGGCCTGTATATAAAAACCACATTGGACAAGCGCCTTCAAATCTCCGCCCAGCGCATACTGCGCAAGAACCTCGAAGAATACCATGCGGCGCACCCGCGGGACGACAGCGGCGGCGAAGACGGCAAACCGGAAATCCAGGGCGCTATAATCGCTATACACCCGCACACGGGCCGCGTCTTGGCGGTAAGCGGCGGATATTCCTTCGCGGATTCCTCGTTCAACCGGGCGGTTCAGGCCAGGCGCCAGGTCGGCTCGACCATAAAGCCGTTCATATATTTGAACGCGTTGGAGCGCCCGAATTTCACGCCCCAAACATTGATACTGGACGCGCCGGTGGTTTCGATAAAGGACGACAATACGATGTGGAAGCCGGAAAATTACGACCGGCAGTTCAAGGGCTTCGTGCCTCTGCGCCAATCGCTGGAAACATCGCGCAACGCGACGACCGTTCGGCTTGTCCAGGATTTGGGCGTGAACAGCGTGGTGAATACGGCGAAGAAATTCGGCGCCTACGACGGCAATTTGAAGAACATCAACCTTTCCGTCGCGCTTGGCTCGGGCGAATCGACTTTGGAGAATATGACCCTGGCGTTCAGCGCGTTCATCAACGGCGGCATCCGGCACCAGTCCTCGTTCGTGGATTATGTCCAGGACCGGTTCGGCCGGACGATATTCAGCAATACGGAATGCGCGGATTGCGAAGCGGAATGGAAAGCCGGCATGGCGCCGCCGAAAAAATCGGAAGGCATGGCTCCGCTAAGCGACCCGCAAAGTTTGTATCAGTTGACTTCTATCCTGACCGGCGTTGTCGAAAGGGGAACGGGAAGGCGCGCGCGTATAAAGGGCCATGCGATAGCGGGCAAAACGGGCACGACGAACGATGTGAAGGACGTCTGGTTCATAGGCTTCACGACGAATTTGGCGGTCGGCGTCTATATGGGCTACGACCAGCCGCGGCCGCTTGCGGACGGCTCTGGCTCGGGGCTTGCGGCGCAGATATTCCGCGAATTCATGGAAGAAGCCTTGGCCGGTCATAAAGGCCAGCCGTTTCCGCAGCCGAACGGCTTGGAATTCGTGCGGGTGAATTACGATACGGGCACGAAGCCGACGGGCGCGGCGGACGAAAGGGTTATAACGGAAGTCTTCAAAATCGGCCAGCAGCCGAACCCATTGGCGGGCAAATCGGGCTGGTTCGGCCCGGATGGTGCGGGCTCGCCGCCGTCTTCCAACCCGTCTTCGGACATCGAAACCGGCTTCTTTTAGCAGTCGTCCCACCACCGCGGGCAAAGCCCCGGGACCTCATCCTTATATTGTCATCCCGGGCTTGCCCCTCTATTGTCATCCCGGGCGACCTGTCCGCCGTAGCCTTGGCGGAGGAGGAAGACCCGGGACCTCATCCTTTGTCATTCCCGCGAAGGTCGGCATCTCGATTTGTAAAATATCATTTGTTTTTCCTATATATTTTTTACTAAACTTTCGTTAGAGGGAATGTATGCAAAAAATACGCCTGGGTATTTTGTCAGCCATAAGCGCCGTCGCCGCGATTTCGTCGGGCGCGGGCGCGGTTCCTGCGGCCGTGGTCGCGCTTGGCGCGGCGGCCGTCGGCACGGCGGGCTTCGCGATATACCGCAGCTTTTCGCCGACCGATACGGCGGCGGCCTTCGACTTTTTCAGCAGCTGCTGGACATGCCGGATTTTCTCGGGCACCACCGGCGCATTGTCGGATTCCGCGGGCGTCATATACGCGAACCTTGGCGAATTCGTGGCGCTCTTGGCGATAGTCCTGACGCCCCTGTTCATGGCGTGGAAAGTGCTGGGCGGCTATTTGTCGGCCGAGCCGAATACGGACGCGTTCAAACTTGGCGGCGGAATGGGCCTTCACCTTGTGAAGCTGGCGTTTGTTTCCATGCTTCTGCTGTTTCCGCTTCCGCAGCTAATCTCGAAAACGGCGGTGGAACCTGTTATGAATATAGCGCTCTCGTTCCAGGACGCTTTTGGCGAAGCGAATACGCCCGGAAGCACACGTATGGACGCATGCCTTGTCGCCAGCATAGCGATAGAGAATCCCGAGAATAACAAAGGCATATTCGGTTCGGGCTTCAAGAATAAAATGCGCTGCTCCATCGCGGGCCTGCATGAATTTACGGCGACGGGCATGACGGCGGGCTGGCTGCTGGCGAATTCTGCGTTCGACGCGAAGAATATGTATAAAGCGGCGGGAATGGTTCCGATATTCCCGAATATGGGCATGCTGATAATGGGCTTCTTGCTGCTCGCGGTATATTTTTGGATAATCATGCCGATAGCATTGGCCTTCCTGGAATTCGTGGTGAAGTTCGCGATAGACATGATATTCCTACCATTGACGCTCCTGACCTGGCTGTTCAAGGGGAACCCGCTCTGGGATACCAAGGACGAGGATATGATGTCGATTATAACCGACATAGTGAAGCTTGCGGCGGGACTTGGCCTGATAGTGGTATTTTTGGGCTTCGCATTGATGATGACGGGCTACGCGCTAAGCGGCGAAACTATGGCGAACATGGGCGCGGCCTTTATGGCGAACAATCCTGACCTGGTCCTGAACAATGATTCTGCGGCGTTAAGCCTGCTGTTTGTCGGGATATTCATAGCGATGTTTATGACGATGATGACGGAATTGATTAAGAAACTGGTGGACGGGGCGAATATTCCGCAGGACATTCTGAAACAGCTTGGGGACAATTCCGCGAAATTATACGCGGCCTGGAAAAAATTCGGCAAAAAGAAGGAAGCGGGGGCGAAAGCGCCATGAATAACGCATTGACGTTTTTGCCGGAAGTTCCCGAATGGATTTCGAACGTGTCGCTGGACAAGTTCATCCCGTTCATAATTGAAGTTATGACGACGGCAAGCGCGGGACTATACGACTTCTTCGTGCCGCTTGTGCAGGCGGTAATCTGGCTGCTGGTCGGCTTCAATATAGCCTTGTTCGTGGTGAAGCAGTTCGTTCCGCAGAACTGGCTGGACTTTTTCGGCTGGAAAGGCGGCGGCGAATATTACGACAATGACAAGGCTGCGAAGCTTGCCTGGGGCGTTCCGACAAGGCTCGCGAAAATGGTGGTGCGCGCAAGCCTGGCGACGACGCTTTTGCTCGCGCTCCGCCCGGCCATCCTGACGGAAACCATCATAAACCCGTTCCTTGGCATAGGTTCGATGTATACGGAATTCATAATGTCATCCCAGGCAAGCGGCGAAGCCGCGCGACCAGGGACCTCATCCGCTGATTGCAACACCAACTCCTTCCTCTCCGAAGACGTGTGCCTTCGCCTGGCGAATCCGATTTCGGAGATAATATATAGGAACAACCAGGTTGTGGTCTTGGGGATGGACATGATGGGTGTGCCGTCGTTTATCACGGACGCGGGCGCGTCGCGCATGACATTGGACATGGGCCAGAACCTGTTCAATTTCATAACCGGGGCGGTCCTGGTCATAACGTTCTTCTTGGCCGGGCTCTATATCGCGTCGATTGTAATCCAGGGCATATTGGATTTTCTGTTCGCGGTCCTGATGTTCCCTGTGAAGACTCTGAAATGGGTCATGCAAACGGACGTCTGGATGAATCCCAAAGCGGCGCTGGAAGACGTCGTGGCAAGCCTCAGGAAACTTGTGGTCGCGATGATAATCGGCGGGATTATGACGATAGTGAATATGACCTTAATCTCGGCCTTGTTCGGCGGCGGCGTGGACGTGGGCTTGTCTTCCTGGTCGGATAAATTCATGATATTGCTAAGCGGCATATTGTGCCTTGTGGTCATGACGAAGCTGTTCGACATAGCCAGGGAAAAGCTGGCGAAATACGGCGCGCCAAGCGACGAATTCTATAAGGACATAACTTCGAACGCGCAAAGCCTCGGCAAAAGGATGGCGGCGCTTGCGGATAACATAAAGAAAATGGCGACGAAGAAATGAACTCGGTTGCGGAATTTTTGACGGCGAATTTATTGCAGTGCTGGGCCTGCCCGGTGTTCGATAATCTTATGGACGCGGTTTCGTTTTCTGCAAGCGGCGCCTACGTGCGGATAACGCAGTTCGCGCTGTTTATCCTGACGGCGTTCCTGGTGTTCTATACGCTGTATATAGTCATGGCGAAAATGGCGAAGTCGGACGAAGACCCGTTCTATCTGAAATCGATGAAACCCGTGCTGATAAATTCGGCGGTCATAGTGGCGCTGCTGGGCATGGGCCTGTTCGTGCCGAAAGCTGTAAGCACCATAACGCTCGAACCTGTGGCTTATCTGACGCACGGCATCGCCTCTTCTGTCCTGCCCGCGCCCGACCATTCTCTTGTCATGGTCGGGCTGACTAAGGCCATCCAGGTAATAGACCCGGCCGGGCCGGGCATATATTCGCCGGAATTGAAACACCGAATCATCGACATAATGCGGATGACCGCGTCGTCGTTCCAGAACCTGATTCTGTTCGGATTCAACATGCTGTCGAATTCGCTGAGTTTGGATTCGCTGGTAGCGGTCATAACTTTGGACTTCGGCAAAATGCTGGAAACGATATTCATGTTTCTTCTGGGCCTTGTGATAACCTGGCAGTTCATAAAGATATATTTCAAGTTCCTGTTCTATTTCGTGGACGTCATAGTGTCATTGGCCCTGTTCGCGTTCTTGTTTCCTGTAATGCTGGCGGCGTTTGTCATGCAGAATTCCGAGGCGCCTGACTGGGTGAAGAAGATGGGCGGAATGTCGGGGACGATATTCCAGAACGCGGTGAAGTCGATAATAACCTTGGCAAGCGCGATGATAGTCTATGTCGTGATAGTTGCGATGATAGGGGCTTTCTTGGGCGGGGTCGGCGCGTCGGAGATTTTGGCGGGCGACTTTTCGAACGTGAATTTCGCGGCGCCTGAAATAATGCGGAGCGCGACGGGAATAGCGGTCCTTGTGCTCGTCCTGAAATTCCTGATTGCAAAAGTGGACCCGATTGCGAACGAAATAAAATCTGCGATTGGCTTCGCCGATAGTGCCGAAGGCGGCGCCGGGATGGAAGCGTATAAAAGCTTCGCCCAGTTGGCGCAGAATATAAAAGGCAAATACGATATGTTCAGGAAATTCCAGAAAGGGGGCAAATGATGGCGCTGCCGGCATTCGGCGCGATAGCCGCGCGTCTTTTACCGCTCCTGATGAAACCCTTGGTATGGCTGTTCGCCATCGGTGGCGCGCTGTATTATTATTCGAACGCATTGGCGCTCCGCCCGCTTGGGAATATATCGATGGATTTTTCGAATGAAATATGTTTGTTCTGCCCGTATATCCGGGAATTGGTGGAAGCGGTCGCGGGCGCGGCAGGCGCGACATACGGCGCCTTCGTCCGGCACATATGGATACTGCTGATTTTGGGCTTCGGCATTTTTATGGTTTTAAGCGCCTGGAAATTATTGAAGGAATCGGCGGATAAAACTGCGGAACTCGGCACGGACGAAATAAAGTTCGAAATAAGGCCGTGGATAGACGGGCTTTGGAAACAGGCGGTAAGAATAGCGGTTGTGGGTGTTTTCCTTGGCGCGGTCGGAACGCTTGGGGACGCCGCGCCGCGTTTGGTATCCGACCTTACGATACGCCCCATCCTGTCCATGGGCGCATATATATCGGTGAAAGTCGCGCAGCTTCCGGAAAATTCCTGCCCCAATGATGTCATCCCCGGCGAAGACCGGGGACCTCATCAAATTACATCCGGCGCGATGCGGCCCCTGATGTGCATGTCCGGAATCCTGAATACGATAACATTGATGGGGGTCGCGAAGGGTTTTGAAACGATGGACAAGGGCGGCGCGGAGAACAATACATTGCTGTGGTTTTTGGGGCTTGCGACGGCGGCGGTGTTCGCATTATACGGAATAAGGATATTCTTCGAATTGATGAATATAGTGTTCACGATTCTGTTCTTCATAATGTTTTTGCCGGTTGTAATAGCAAGCTTCGCGTTCCATGAAACATGGGGCATTGCGAAAAACGTGGTGGATAATATGCTGAACAATGTGGCAGCCTTGGCGGTTGGGATGATTCAGATAGCGCTTAAATTGTCGATATTCTACGCGATAATGACTTTCGCGATGGACAAAAGCGAAGGCGACCCGTTCGGCATGATGTCGACGCTTTTGTTCGTGTTCGTATTCTATTATTATGTTGTAGAGAAGAAATTGGCGGAAAGATTCGCGAATATAAAAACGGACGCGTTTATGAACTTCGGCGACCGGGCATACGAGATATTGAAGGGCGGCGTGGATTGGGCCGGCGGCTCGCTTGCGAAGCTGACGAAATTCGGCCTTGGCGGCAAAGGGGTCAAGCCATGATGAAGAAACTTGTCGTTATCGCCGCCATACTTTTCCAATTGTCGTCCCCGGCAAGCGCTGAAAGCGCGCGACCGGGGACCTCGTCCGACAACTTCGCCATGACCGAACTCACCGCCGCCGCGAAAAACAATATCCTAAGCGGCCTGAAAAATTCGGTCCCGGCATACGCGGATTTCCGCGCCGACAATATCCCCTTGGACATCCGCGCGTCGATGTTCGTAATCGAAGGTTTGTCCACCATCGCGATGATAGTCTATAAGAATCTATTGGACGTTATGATATGGCTGCTGGTTGTATTCTTCGCGTTTTGGTTCGGCCTCGAAGCCTGGTCTGTTATGGAAACGAAAACCCCGATAGGCGACGCGGCGAAAAAGATAGTGAAGAAAGCCGCGATAATATCCGTCGCGATATTCGTCCTGAATACGAATCCTGCGGAATGGTTTATGATGTTCCTGGGCGCGGCGGCGCATGTGGGGAATTACGCGGCGGACTTGTTCTTGGGCGCGGCGACTGGCATGGGCGTGGCGCAAACTTGCGGCGATACCTTGGCCTATGTGGCGCTGCATGGCGGAAGCTTCGGATTCCTTGGGCCTGAAAACGTGGCGAATGTAATTTGCATGACGGGAAGAATCACGGAATTTTTCTGGACGGGCTTGTCTGAAAGCCTTGCGCTGATAAAATCCGGTATCGGCTCGAACGTGGCGTTTTCTGTCATGGGCGTGGCGGGCGCGGCGCTCTTTTTATGGTGCGTTGTGCGCTTTGCGATTCTGACATTGGGGGTGGTCGTGGATATGACGCTTATGCTGATGTTCTTGCCGTTCGCGGCGTTCAAGGAAAGCTTCAAGGACGGCTGGCCCAAAGACGCGGGCGCCGCCGGGGCGATGATTGAAAAAATAGCGAACGCGTTCGGTGGCGATGACATATCCGGCCAGATAAGGAAATTCGTGCAGGTTATAATATACGTAATCGCGATTTCGATAGTGGCGTCGATATGCTATCTGTTGATGAAGGGGGTTGCGCAGCAGAACGGGAATAATTTCATATACCTTGCGCTTGGCGGCGCGGTGTGCGCGTATATGATTTCGCAAACGGAAAAGATAGCGGAAATGATGGGCGGCGTGGTCGACCGCGAATGGGCTGGCGAAATAAGGAAGAACTTGGAAAGCCTGGCGACGGCCGCGCAGAAATACGGAAAAAATGCCCTGTCCATCGCGAAGAAAATAATTAAATGAAATGTCATGCCGCGGATTTTCCTGCGGAGCGTGACACGAACCCGGAACGGGTTCGCCGACGCAGGAAAATCCAAGATGGCTTGACCGGGGACCCCGCCATATGTATAATCAACCGAAACGAAAAAGGAAAACCGAATGAGAAAATTAATCATATCCGCGCTTTTAGCAATGACCATGTCTTCGTCCTTCGCGGCGGTGAAGGAAGTGTCGCTGTTCTACGCCCCGACGTGCCCGTATTGCCATTACGCCAAGGATTTCCTGTTCGGCACATTGGCCATCGAATACCCGTTCGTGCAGTTCGCGCAGAAGAACGTGCAGGAACCCTCGAACAGGGGCGAGTTTGAAAAACAGCTGAAAAAATGCAAATTGGACAGCTATGGAATTCCGTTGGTTGTTATCGGGGATAAATGCTTCCAGGGCTTTGCGAAGGGCACGACTGAAAAGGAATACCGCGAGGCGTTGGACATAAGCCTAAGCGAAAAGGAAAAGGAAATAGTGGAGCAAGCCAAGGCCGAGCTTGCGGCGAACCCTGCGGCGGCGCGGAAAGAAAATGCCGAACGCGTGGCGCGCGCGAAAGCTGAAAATATCGATGTCGAGAAACAGAACGGCAACGGACTGTTATACGGCCTGCTTGGCGTCCTGGCGGCAGCCCTCTTGGCCGTCATCCTCTTCCCAAAAAAGAAGAAATAATAAATAATGTCATCCGGGGCTTTAGACCGGGGACCTCATCCCCACCCGTCACCCCGGCCCAGAACGGGGTCCATTGTTCATTTCCTTATAACC
>JAIRRC010000002.1 GCA_031256175.1 Rickettsiales bacterium | reverse complement strand
GAGTTGAAGTTTTTTGCTGACAAGCCCGAAGAAATATCGGTCGTCGACCTCGATTTGTTCTATCCCGTTTTCATCCATGGCCTTTGCCAGCTGGCGTATCTTTCTTTGAATTTTCATTCTCTTTTTCCTTTAATTCTTTGTCATCCCCGCGAAAGCGGGGACCTCATCCGTGAATTTTACCAGCACTTTTTCCAAAAGTCAATATTTCCGGAACCAACTTGAAATCCGGCCTTGCATTTTGAATCCTGGCCGTTATAATTACGGACATTGGACGCGTAGCTCAGTTGGTTAGAGTATCTCCTTGACATGGAGGGGGTCGGAAGTTCGAGTCTTCTCGCGTCCACCAATATTTGAAAAACCGATGGAAAAAACAATCCTTCTTGGCAAATCTTTGGCGGAAATAGAGTCGCTGGCGGCGCGCCTTGGCGCGCCGAAGTTCCGCGCGCGGCAAATCATGGACTGGCTGGACAAGGGCGCGTCCGGCTTCGCCGACATGAAGAATCTGCCGGCCGGCTTGCGCGATAAATTGGGCGAAGCCGCGGCGGTTTTGCCATGCGAAATTATAAAAACTCTGTCGTCGAAGGACGGGAACACGCATAAATTATTGCTGGATTTCGGCGACGCGGAAATAGAATCCGTGGTTATGAAGACGCGCTATGGAAATTCCGTTTGCGTAAGCAGTCAGGCCGGTTGCGGCATGGGCTGCAAATTCTGCGCTTCGACTTTGCGCGGTTTTTCGCGCAACCTCGCGGCGTCGGAAATGATGGCCCAGGTCGCGGCCGCGCAAAGCGCGCTTGGCGGCGGCCGTGTTTCGCACGTCGTCATAATGGGCGGCGGCGAGCCGCTTCTGAATTTCGAGAATGTCGTGGAATTCATCGAAAAGCTGAATGAAAGAATTTCGTATCGGAAAATAACGCTGTCCACGTGCGGAATCGTTCCGGGAATAGACAAGCTGGCGCGGTGGGGCAAGCCGATTAACCTCGCGCTGTCGCTTCATGCGCCGGACGACGGGCTGCGCGAACGGATTATGCCCATAAACGCGAAGCATCCCCTGCGCGAAGTCGTGGCGGCGTGCGACAGATGGCAAGCCGCGACTAAAAGGCAGCTTACATTCGAATACATGGTTTTGAAAGATACGAATGATTCCGTGGAAAACGCGAAACAGCTGGCCGCGCTTGTCGGCGCGCGCGATGTTTTCGTGAATCTTATACCGTGGAATCCCGTGGCCGAGCGGGAATTTTCCGCGCCCAGCGGAAACGCCGTCCATCGCATGAAAGACATATTGGAAGCCGCGAAAATTCCATGCGCGATTCGGTTCGAGCGCGGCGCGGATATAGATTCGGCCTGCGGCCAGCTCCGCAATCGAAAATGAATCCTTGAAGCGTGCGGATACCGCCGCTTGATAAACCCCAAAAAAAGTTTGGCGCAATCGCGTTTTCGATGAATAATCGTTCAATGCGCGGGAAAACCGACCAGCGGCCAGCCTTTATGGTGCTACCGCGTCGGTTTTCCAAGCAAGTGGACGATTAAGCGCGAATTCGAAAAATTGCGCTTACTTTTTTTGTCCGTTCTTCTGATTTATCCCAACCATGGAAAGGCGTGTCTTGCCGCGCTTGTCAGCTCCAAGATACTCGACGAACACCTTGTCGCCCTCGCGAAGCTTGGCGTCTTCTATGCGGTTAAGACGTTCGCCGGTTATTTCGGATATATGCACCAGGCTCTCGTTGTTGCCGAAGAATTTGACGAAGAATCCGAAGTCTTTCACCCCGCTGATAACGCCCTCGTAAATCTTTCCGACTTCCGGCTCGGCGGTAATGCCCTTGATGATTTCGATGGCCTTTTGCGCGGCTTCCGGGTCGACTGCGGAAATCTTGATAAGTCCGCTGTCGTCGATATCGATTTGTGTTCCGGTTTCTTTGGTGATTCCCTGGATGACGCTGCCGCCTTTGCCGATAACCTCGCGAATCTTGTCGGGATTGATTTGCATGGTCGTGGTCTGCGGAGCATACTTGGAAAGTTCCTTGCGCGGCGCCTTGATGGCGTCCTTCATGATTCCAAGGATATGCATGCGTCCATCCTTGGCCTGCGCCAAAGCCTTCTTCATGATTTCGAAAGTAATCGAAGTAATCTTGATGTCCATCTGCAAAGCCGTGACGCCCTTGTCGGTTCCTGCGACCTTGAAGTCCATGTCGCCAAGGTGGTCCTCGTCGCCCAAGATGTCGGTTAAGACGGCATAGTCGGCGCCTTCCTTGATAAGGCCCATCGCGATGCCCGCGACGGGGCGAAGCATGGGCACGCCGCCGTCCATAAGGCAAAGGCTGGTTCCGCAAACCGTCGCCATGGACGAGCTGCCGTTTGATTCAAGCACTTCGGAAATGATTCGAATGGTGTAGTCGAAATCGGCCTGCACCGGAAGCACGGGGTTGATGGCGCGCCATGCAAGCTTTCCGTGTCCGATTTCGCGGCGCTTGGGGGCGCCGATGCGGCCTGTCTCGCCGACCGAGAAGGGCGGGAAATTGTAGTGCATAAGGAATCGCTCGTCGCGTTTTCCATCCATGTCGTCGATAAGCTTGGCGTCGGTCTTGCCGCCCAAAGTCAGGGATACAAGCGCCTGGGTCTCGCCGCGCGTGAACAGGGACGACCCGTGCGAGCGCGGAAGAATTCCGACCTCGACCTCAATCGGCCGAACGGATTTAAGGTCGCGCCCGTCTATGCGGGGCTTGTTTGCCAGAATGTTCCCGCGCATGACGCGTGCGGTAATGCCGTCGATGATTTCGGCCATCCAAGCTTTTTGAATGTCTGTCGCGTCCTTGATTTCGGCCTTGGCCTCGTCGGTTATGGCGGCCAGGGTGTCAAGGCGCTCCATCTTTTCTGCGATAGCCAGCGCGGCCTCGATTTTGGCGGCGAATTTTTCCGCGCCTTTTTCCATGGCGACATATTCGGCCTCGCGAACCGGGGCTGCCCAGTCGGCCTTTCCGCAAAGTTTTTTAAGCTCGTTGATTGCGTTTATGACGGGCTGGAAGAATTCGAATCCGGCCTGGACGGCGCCAAGCATGACGTCTTCGGACAATTCGTGCGCCTCGGACTCGACCATAAGAACGCCGTCCTTGGTTCCTGCGACAACCAGGTCGAGGGCGGTGTTGGCCTTGTCCTTGACGGAAGTGTTAAGGACATACTTGCCGTCGATGTATCCGACGCGCGCGGCGCCGACGGGGCCCTGGAAGGGAACGCCCGACAAAGCCAGCGCAGCCGACGAAGCGACTATGGCCAATATATCCGGCGCGTTCTTCTTGTCATAGGCATAGGTGGTCGCGACGATTTGAACCTCGTTCTTGAATTCTTCCGGGAACAGGGGGCGGCACGGGCGGTCTATAAGGCGCGCTTTAAGGACTTCGTCCTGGCTGGGCTTTCCCTCTCTTCGTTCGAATCCGCCTGGGATTTTTCCCGCGGACGCCATCTTTTCCTGATAGTCGACCGTTAGCGGGAAGAAATCCTGGCCCGGCTTGGCGGACTTGGCCGCGACAACCGTCGCCAAAACCATGGTCTCGCCAAGGGTCGCCATGACCGAACCGGTCGCTTGCTTCGCGAAGCGTCCCGCTTCCAGCGTTAAAGTCTCGTCGCCCCATTTTATGCTGACGACTTTTGGATTGTTCAGTTTCGTTCCATTTTCCTTGAATATTCCAAACATATTTTTTTCTCCTGTTTGTTTTTCGTTATCCCTTCCCGACTTGTCATTCCCGCGACTTGTCCGCCGTAGCCTTGGCGAAGGTGGAAGGCGGGAATAAGAAATCGTTCCGGACTTGTCGGCGAAGCCGACTCCTTTTCCCGGGAAAATCTTTCATTTCTATCGACCGATAAAAACGAAAATTCCCCCAGGCGTTTTTTATAACTCAAAAAATCCGGTCCAATCGCGTTTTCGAGGATAGAACGTCCAATATCCAGGGAAGACGACCGGCGTCTAGGCTTGCCGCTCCTGCGGCGGTCGGCTTCCCGAAGATAGTGGGCGTTATAGACCGAAAACAAAAAATTGGACTAGGATTTTTTGTCATTATTACTTTCGCAGCCCCAATTTTTTGATAAGGGCCTCGTATTTCTCCTCGCTGCGGTTTTTTATGTATCGCAGCAGGGACTTGCGGCGCTCGACAAGCTTCTTCATTCCGTATTTGGAATGATTGTCTTTCGGATTCGCCTTTGCGTGTTCGGTAAGGGTCCTGATTCGTTCTGTAAGAACGGCGACCTGTGCCTCTGCGCTTCCGCCGTTGTCCTTTTCGGAAATCTTGTATTCCTTTATGACGGCGGTCTTCTTTGCTTTGTCTATCGACATTTTGCCTTTTCCTTTTTTCTTATGTCATCCCGGGCGACGTGTCCGCCTTAGCCTTGGCGTAGGAGGAAGACCCGGGACCTCATCCATTGTTAATAACCCTCTTCGGCCTAAGCATGCCCTCGCGGACTTCGCCTATCCCAACGAATTCATCGTCGTTGTAAATACGGAAAATACAAGGTCTCTCATAGTTTCCGGCATTTATATCGACGAATCCCCCGTTTCGGAAGAGTCTTGCCTGAACGGAATCCAGATTAAGAACCGGAATGCCGTCCAGCCCGTAATCTATCGGCATAAGAATGCCTCCTTCCCATAACTCCCCCCTTGCGGGGGAGTCGAAAAACCGCGAAGCGATTTTTCGGTGGGGGGACGCTGAACCTATTCCATCCGATTCGTTCCCCCCATTATCCACCAGTTCTTTCAGTTTTTCAAGCCTTATCGCATTTTTTATGGAAAAGCCGCCGGAATCGACGCGCCGTATCATGTCGACGGCGCAAATGGTGCCAAGCGCGGCGGCTATGTCCCGCGCCAAACTGCGCACATAAGTCCCCTGCGAACACTCGACCATCATTGTCATTCCCGCGCAGGCGGGAATCCCAATTTGTTCCGGATTAGTCGCCGCAGGCGACACTACTTCTAATTTATAAATCTCAACCTCTCTCGCCGGAATCTCGACCGACTTCCCCGCGCGCGCAAGCTTGTAAGCCCGAACCCCGTTTATATGCACGGCGCTATACGCCGGCGGGACTTGCATAATCTTCCCAATAAACCCCGGCAGAACTTTTTCAATATCTGTCATCCCCGGCCATTCCCGCGAAGGGTGACACAAACCGCGAAGCGGTTTGCCGAAGCGGGGATGGCCGACCGGGGACCTCATCATAACCCTCCCCATAACATCATCTGTGTCAGTCTTGACGCCGAACACTACCCCGAATTCATAAACCTTCCGGCCGGCGGGCAAATAAGGAATCATCTTCGTGGCCTCGCCAAGGGCAATGGGCAAAACCCCGCTGGCCATGGGGTCGAGGGTGCCGATATGGCCGAAAGTCTCCGCGCCGAAAATCTTGCGAACTTGATTCCCTGCCCATCGGGAACCCATGCCCGACCCCTTGTCCAAAATCACCCACCCCGACTTCGCCATAATTTACCCTGCCCCTTGTCATGGTCGGGCGAAGACCCGACCATCCAGGTTATAATTAGTATCCTTATTAAAACAAACTCTGCTGTTGCGGCTTCTTCGCCTCGTGATTCTCCAACCCCTTCAAAATCTGCTCGGCGCGGGCGACGACGGAATCTGGCATACCGGCAAGCTTTGCGACATGAATCCCGTATGATTTTCCTGTTGCTTCCGGCGCGACTTTATACATGAAGACGATTTCGCCCTTGTGCTCCTTGACCTGCATCGTGGAAAAAACCAGCGACGCTAATTTCAATTCGGTAAGCTCGTGATAATGGGTCGCGAAAATGGTGCGCGGGGACACCGAATCCAGAAATTCCAAAGTCGCCTGAGCGATGGCCATTCCGTCCCAAGTCGCGGTGCCGCGCCCGATTTCGTCCAGTATGACGAAGCTGTGCCTGGTCGCATTGCGCAGAATGTTGGCGGTCTCGGACATCTCGACCATAAAGGTCGATTGCCCTTGGGCAAGATTGTCGGACGCCCCGACACGCGAAAAAAGCTTGTCGCAAAGCCCGATGGTCGCGCTGGCCGCGGGCACGAAGGAACCAAGGTGCGCCAAAATAACAATCAAAGCGTTCTGCCGCAGATAGGTCGACTTTCCGGCCATGTTTGGGCCTGTTATAAGATTGATGGCGCGGCCCCCGCCCGCCAGGTCGCAGTCGTTGGGCACGAAAGGAACCGCCTTTGCGCGCATCATCTTTTCTACGACGGGATGCCGCCCGCCCGTGATTTTCAAAACGGGTTCCGCAACCATGGTGGGCTTCGCCCAATAGAATTCTTCTGCGGCCTCGGCAAGGCCGACCCAAACGTCCAAATCTGCGATAAGGTTCGAAGCCTCTATGATTGCCTCGGACTCGGCCTTGACCTTTTCGATGATTTCGAGAATCAGCTCTTGTTCGAGGGCAAGCGCCTTGTCGGCGGACGAACGGATTTCGGAGTCAAGGTTGGCCAGCTCGCCGGTCGTGAAGCGCATATTGTTGGCGATTGTCTGGCGGTGTATGAAGCCGGATTCCTTGTCCATCAGGGGCTCGGCGTATTTGGCCATAACCTCGACGAAATACCCCAGCATATTGTTGAACTTGATTTTAAGCGTGGCGATTCCGGTCTTGTCGATATATGTTTTTTGGAGTCCGGCGACAAGGTTCTTCGCGTTCCCGCCCATGTTTCGAAGATGGTCAAGGGGCTTGCTGTATCCGGCCTTTATGGTTCCGCCGTCGCGGAACAAGGTCGGCGCCTCGTCGGCCAGCGCATTTTCGAAAAGCTCGCGCAAGGCGCGGAATTCGCTTATCTTCGAGAACTTTTCCGCGAAATCTTCGTTCAGCCGCACGCCAAGTGCGCGGAACCGCGCGGCGGCCTTGGTGAATTCGCGGGCGGATATAAGGTCGCGGGGATTTCCGCGTCCCAGGACAAGCCGTGTAAGGCTGCGCGATATGTCCGGGGTCGCGCAAAGGGCGACGGCGGCATCGTCGCGGACCTTGCTGTCCTTGACCAGGAATTCGACTATCGCGTGTCGCGCGGAAATCTCGGCCATCTCCATGGGAATCTCGCGGAGATAGGCTTTAAGCCGCCGGGCGCCCATGGAAGTTTTCGTGCGGTCAATCATGTCCAATAACGACGCCCCGTCCGCGCGGATGGACTTGTCGATTTCAAGGCTCTCATAGCTGCTGGCGTCGATGGAAAGAACGCGGCCTGAATTGAAGCCCTTTGGCGCCTGGAATACAAGGGGCGCGCCGCGCTGCGTCTGATAGAGATAGACGGCCAAAAGGTCCACGCTTGGATTGTCCATATGCCGCCGGCCGAAAATCCTGTCCTTTATGTCGCCCGCGTCGGACCTGTCGGCTACGTTCTTGTGAACGAAATGGAGCGTCCGAAGATTCTTGATTTTGATTGCGACCGGGTCCTCGGAAAATTCTTCCGGCATGATTACTTCCGCGGGATTTATGCGTGCTATGATTTCGAATATGTCGAATGTCGCGCTGCCCACCAAAAATTCGCCGGTGGAAATATCGCACGCCGCCAGCCACCATTCATTTGTGTTATCCCCGGCCATCCCCCGCCCGTCATACCGCGGATTGACCGCGGTATCCCGGCCACCCTCGTCACCCCGGCGTTGCTCCGGGCCCTGCCCACGCTCGTCACCCCGGCGCAGGCCGGGGTCCATTGTGCATGAACTCGTCGCCGCAGGCGACTCATTCTTCACCACCGCCATAAGCATATTCCGGCTCTTCGCGCTAAGCAGCGTCTCGTCGGTAAGGGTGCCCGGGGTTATGACGCGGACGACCTCGCGCCGAATCTGCTTTGCGCCGCGAAGCTTGGCGGCCTCCGGCGTTTCCATCTGGTCGGCTATCGCGACGCGGAAACCGGCCTTGACCAAGCGGCCTATATAGCTGTCGGCGGCCTTTTCCGGAATTCCGCACATGGGAATGCCGCTGCCGTCCGCGTCCGTTCCGCGCTTGGTAAGAACTATGTCCAGGGCCTTGGATATGATTTTTGCGTCGTTGAAGAAGGCCTCGAAAAAATCGCCCAGCCTGAACAGAAGCAGCGCGTCGGGCACTTGGTGCTTCATCGACACATATTGCTGCATAACCGGCGATAATTCTTTTTCCTTCGCCACCCGTCCTCCTTCTTTTATCATCCCCGGCCTGACCCTCTCTTGTCATCCCGGGCTTGACCCGGGACCTCATCCACACCCGTCATGCTGGCGAAGGCCAGCATCCAGTAATAGCTATTTTCTTTTCATCGTTCCGTAAATTTCTCTACTGAACCATCGGGCTTTATCTTTTCGATTCGCACCTCTGCCGCGGCCAATAAATCCATGCATCGCTTTTTAAGCGCGGCGCCCTTTTCATAGGCCGCGACGGATTCTTCCAGGCTGATTTGCCCGGCCTCCATCTTTTTCACGATTTCCTCCAAAGCCTTGAAAGCCTCTTCGAAATTCATTTCTGCGATTTTTTCCATATTACAATCCCTATTATATGACTTTACATTTACAATATCGTGAAATATAATTCAATCATTATTATGAGGATATTGAATAGATATTTTATAAAAAGGCTCTTGGGCCTGTTCCTTATGCTTTGCATCGTCCTTGCGGGCCTGGCTTGGATGACGCAGATTCTGGCGCTCATGAGGTATATAGTACAATACGGCGCGGGGGTCGGCAGCTTCGTCGGAATGACGATGCTGATGTTCCCGTTCATAGTATCGATTATATTGCCCTACGTGGTGTTCATATCGATAACCTTCGTCTATAACCAGATGATAGCTGATTTCGAGGTGCCGGTCATGATGTCGGCTGGCCTGTCGCCCAGCCAAATAGCGCTTCCGGCGCTGAAAATGGCCGCATTGGTCATGGTCCTGCACTATGCGCTGACATTGTTCGTGATACCGCCCAGCCAAAGGATGTTCTATGACAAGCAGTGGGATTTGCGCTACGGCCTCGCGAATATGAAGATACAGGATTCGACATTCACCATGCTAAGCCCCGGCCTGGTCGCGTTTGTGGAATCGGCCCAGGGGGAGTATCTGAATAACCTGATGATAAGCGACGCGCGGGGCAAAACGGACCTGCTGGTCCTTGCGGGCACGGGGCAAATGGTGAAAACGCCGCACGGCCTCAGCCTGATAACGAAGTCGGGAATAGTCCAGGCGAAAAGCGGCAATATCGCGACGGGCAGCTTCGAAGGCTTCGAAATGGACATGAATTTAAGCGAGCAAGGGGGCGGCGGCCGCGTGAAAGTGCGCCAAATCGGAACGTTCGACTTGCTGCGCGCGGACCTCTCTGGCATGCCGCGTAAAACGCAGGCAAGCTATGTTTCGGAAATCGGGAACCGGTTCCTCGCGCCATTGATGAATATGCTGCTGGCCTTGATAGCGCTGGTGGCGCTGCTAAGGATGTCGACCCTAAGGCGCGCGGCCAGCTTCGCCGTGCCGATGGCGATATGCGGCCTTGTCGCGAGCGAAGCGCTGTTCATGGGGGTTATAAATTCAAGCGCGACCATGTCCGGGGTGTATTTTTTCGGCGCCGCCCTGGTATTGTCGATAGCGGCCCTTTCCCTCGCCCTCCACAGGGGTCTGCGTTATGCTTGAAAGAATTGTCATACCTGGCCTGACCGGGTATCTCATCCTTGTCGCGGCGGCGGCATACCCGGCGGCCGAACCTACGAAAGACATCTATGCGGACGAGATATATTTCGACGCGCGGACGGGCAGCGCCGAAGGCAAAGGCAATACATCGATAAAAACGTCGGAAGGCCAGCAGGTCTATTCGGACTTCATGTCGCTAAGCAATACCGGGAACGAAATCGCCGTCCGCCGCGCGGAAATATTCCTGAACTCGCGCGTCCAGATAACTGCGGCGGAAATAACCTCGGTGCCGGACATGACCAAGGCGTTGGACATGACCTATACGGCGTGCTGGGGCTGCGACACCGGGGTTCCGGCGTGGGAATTCCGGGCGGACAAGATGATTCACGACCGCGAGAATAAGAATATACATTTTTATTCCGCGACGCTTGTATGGCACGGACTTCCGGTTATATGGCTTCCGTATTTCTCGAACCCGGACCCGAGCGTGAAGCGCAGGTCGGGGCTTCTCATGCCGCGCTTCGGCACGACTAACAACTTCGGCACGACGATAGAGCTTCCGGTCTACCTGGCCTTTTCCGACTATCACGACCTGACGATTTCTCCGACATATTTCTCGGCCGAAAACCCGATGCTTAAAGCCGAGCACAGATTGAACCTGAACCATGCGGAGTTCAAAACCTCGGGCTCATACACCAACAACCGCGAAGGCCTGAACAGATGGCACGTCTTCAATAAAGAGCGTATCGAATTGGGCGACAGCATGCTGCTTACGGCGCAGCTGAACCGGACCTCGGACAAATTGTATTTGAAGGAATACGAATTTTATGACGCGCAGCCCTACCTGGACACAAGCGCGCGGCTTGAAATGTTCGGCCAAAAGGGTTTCGTGCGGACCGAAGCGCGCAACTTCCAGGAACTACGCCAAAGCCGGGGGAACGAAAGCCAGACGAACGGCGACATTTTGCCGCGCGTCCATGCATCCGTCCAGACGGACCCGATAATCGGAAGCTCTTATATGAATTTGTCCGCGGACTTCATGAACCTGTCGCGAAGCAGCCAGTCGGACAATACGACAAGGCTTACCGGCGAAGCGAAATACACATACCCGTTCATAATTTTGGCGGGGCAGAAAGTGGAATTGTCTGCGGGCGCGCGCTACGACGTGTATCAGTTCGCGAACGCGACATTGCTGACGGGCGAAACGGGATACACGGGCGCGAAGGCGCGCTTCCTGCCAAGCGCCTCGGCGGCGGTTTCCTGGCCGCTCGTGAAATCCGGGAAGGAAATAACTCAGATATTGGAGCCCAAAGCGCGCATAGTCCTGATGGACCGGAATTCGGGCGTGAATTTCATCAACCAGGATTCCAGCGGCTCGTTGTTCACGGACGCCTCGATATTCGCGGACAACAGATATTCGGGCTACGACTTGTGGAACGACGGAAGCTTCGCGGATTATGGCGCGGAATGGTCGGCGTTCGATACGTCCGGCCGCGGCGTCGAAGTCTTCGCCGGCCAAAGCTACGATTTTTACGAGCCTGAAAACCTGGACCCGAATTCGGGATTCCGCCTTGGCGGCTCGGACTATGTCGGGCGCCTTAAAATCCGCGCAAGCAAATGGCTTGCATGGAACAATAGGTTCCGCATGGACCGGGACACCTGGTCGACCAAGCACCTTGAAAGCGACGTCCGCCTTGGCGAAAAGAACTATGTCAGCTTCGGCTTCATGCACGCGGTCCAGTTCGACGAGGCGGTCATGCTGGACAATAAGTTCGACGAAATAATCGGCGGCTTTGGCATATATATAACTGAAAGGTTGCGCCTTGATTATCGGATAACCTATAATATAACGGACAACAGGTTGCAGAACAGGAATATAGGAATGATGTATGACCATCCGTGCTATTCGATAAACATGGCGTTCCGGGACGACCGGTCCGAAAGCCTGACGGGCGTTCCGACCGGCTCTACGTCCTATAAAATCCAGTTCAACCTCAAAATCCAAGGCTCTTGATGAAGAAAATTTTAATCGCTCTTGTCATTGTCATCCCCGGCTTGACCGGGGACCTCATCCGCCCCGCATCCGCCGCTAAAATCGTGGCGACGATGAACAATATCCCGATTACGGACGCGGATATAAATTCGCGCGTGTCCCTCATGCGCTTGCAGAACTACCCCGAAAAGGACATATCCGTTCGCGCGCTGCAAAACATAATCGAAGACCTGGCGAAATTGGACTATGCGAATTCCCTGCCGGGCAAAATCGCGCCGACCAAAACGGAAATAGAGGAAAATATCAAAGGCCTCGAAAAACAGATGGGCAAAAACGAAGGTTACTTCAAGCTTGCGGCGCCGAACGCGGAAGACCAGTTGAACTTGGCGAGCGCGGCTAACCTGGCCTGGCAGAAGACATTGTTCCAGCGGTTCGCGCCGCAGGTCTCGGTTTCCGAAGGCGATATAGAGCGGGAACTCGAAACGCTTTCGCTGACGCACGGCCTTCCGGTGAAGATAACGCTTGTCATGGACGGCGATTGCAAGAATTCCTCTTCGAAAATAACGGCATATGAACACGACTTGGAGCCGGCGGTGCGCCAGGCGATAGCGAACCTTCCCGAAAAGAAATGGTCGGAAGAGGGCGGCCAGAAATTCATGGTCTGTAAGCGCGAAAAGGACGCGAAGGAATTCGAACAGGCGAAGAACTACGCGGAAAACCAGGCGATATGGAAGCGCGCGATGTTCGACGCGGACCAGGAATTGAAGTCGATGCGCCGCCGCGCGGTGGTTATAATCCTGGACAAGAAATATAACAAGGCGGCCCAGTGATGATTGCGGTGTGCCCCGTCTGCCATCTTTCATACGAAATCAAAAAGCCAAGCGCGCGCGCGCGTTGCGCGGCCTGCTCGTGCGTGTTCGGCGCGTCTCGGAAAAAAGTTTCCGCGGCGGCCAAATTGGTTTCCGCCGCCTTGATGTTCTCGTTTCTTCTATTCGGAATCTTCGCCGCCTCGCTGTATCTCGAAAGGAAAGCCGCGGCGCCCGATATGGTTGTCGCGATAACCTCGGCGGCGCCCGCCGGACATTCGATGGCGATAAAAGGCAAAATAACGAATAGAACGGATTCCATGCGTCCTGTGCCGAAAATAATCGCGGTCATGACGGACGCGGACAGCGCGGTGGAAAGGATAGGATTTTTCGCCCCAAGCCCGTTGCTGATAGGAGGCGAATCTATTGAGTTCTTTGAAAAAATAAACTATACTATTGCGAACCCGGTAAAAATAACCCTGGAATTCTCCGATGAAGATTAACTTTTTTTCCCGTCATGCTGGCGCAAGCCAGCATCCAGTGATAGCTATTTCCTCTGTCATGCTGACGAAGGTCAGCATCTCAATTTGTAAAATATCGTTATTCGCCTTCATTTTAATCGCCACAGCGTTCTCCGCCACGCCCGCCCCGTTGCCAAGCGCGGCCGCCCTCTTCTCGACCACCTCGGATTGGGAAGCGTTGACCGGCTCGCGCTATTCCGTCTACGACGTGCGCTTCGGCCGGAACAAGGCGATGGGCGATTTGGGGATGGAGATATACTTTCTGGACAGCTTCCCCTGTATAGGCGAAGTCGCGAAAACATTCACCTGGGTGTCGCCCTCGGGAAACTTCGCATGGGACCGGAACGCTGGGCTAAGCATGGGCTGCGTCTTCCGCCCCCAGGAATTGAAGTTCGCGTTCCGTAAAATCCGCGCGCGCGCGCCGCAGGGCCCCGCGACGGGCTACTTGGTGTGCGTGCCGGAAGTCGGGGGCGACAGGACGATTTCGGTTCGCCTTGAAACCTGCGAAGAACGCCCCTTCAAATAACCGCATGAAAAAAGAATTTCACATAACCGAACCATTCAAGCGCCTCGACGCGGCGGCGGCGTATTTCATGCCTGAATACTCGCGCTCGAAAATCCAGGCGATGGAAGTTTCGCTAAACGGCAAACCCGCGAAATGGTCGCTTGCCGCCCGCCCCGGCGACACCCTTTCTCTTGTCATTCCCGCGAAGGGTGACACAAACCGCGAAGCGGTTTGCCATAGCGGGAATGGCAATGAATTGGAAATCCTCTTCGAAGACGCGCACATAATCGCCGCGGTGAAGCCGCGCGGGATTCCGACGCACCCCGGCGCGGGCGGGCACGACAATACCTTCGTCCAAATGTTGCTTGCGCATACCGCGCTCTCGGCGCAGGGCGGCGCGGCGCGGCCTGGCATAGTGCACCGCCTGGACAAGGACACGTCGGGGATTCTGGTCGCGGCCAAAACGGACGAAGCCTTCGCGGCATTGTCGGAAATTTTTAGCAGACACGATATAACGCGGAAATATACGGCCTTCGTCTGGGGCGTCCCCGGGTGGGATAAAGCGGAAATAACAGGAAACATCCAGCGCAGCAAAAAGAACCGGCAGAAAATGGCCTTGGTGAAAATCGGCGGCAAACCCGCGACGACGATGGCGGAATTGAAACAAGTCTGGCCGCGCGCCGGAATTTCGGAAATAAGCGCGACATTGCTGACGGGCCGCACGCACCAGATAAGGGTTCACCTGTCGACGCACGGCTTTCCGCTTGTCGGGGACAAAACCTACGGCCGCGCCTTGCACCGGATTCAATCGATAAACCCATCCTTACCCGCGAAGGGTGACACAAACCGCGAAGCGGTTTGCCGAAGCGGGGAATGCGGCCTCTACGAATTCCTGAAAGATTGGACCGGCGGCCAAATGCTGCACGCCGGGACATTGGAATTCACGCACCCTATAACTAAGAAACCCGTCAAACTCCACTCCCCCCTCCCCGAAGACATGCAGTTGTTGAAAAACCTGTTGGATGATTACCAATAATAAATTCCAAAAAATTTTCGCTTGAATTTTTTGTCCTCATCCCCTAAAATTCCATATCCCCCTAAATAATGGATGAAAATGCAATACAATAACAATCGAAGAAACGGCGGCTATAACAATAACGGCCACGGCAATAATAACGGCGGCGGCAATATCGGCATGATGATTCAGCGCTGCCACAAATGGCGCCAGAACCGGAAGAAATATCTGGACATGGCTCGCGGCGCATTTGATAAGATAGAGCGCGAGCGCCTGTTCCAAATGGCCGAGCATTACGGCCGGATGATTAGCGACGAGCAGGGCAAAATAGACCTGTCGCGCGGCGATTCGAAGGAACTTGAAAGCCTTCGGAAGGAAATCGCGGGCGACGCGAACGGCCAGGATGAAAACGCTGGCGACGACCAGGCGTTCCCGGACTTCATATCGGGCGCGGCGATTAACGGCTGATAAAAAATTATCATTCCGCTGCTTTCTCGGGGCCCCCATTCCGAGCGAGCGAAGCGCAGGGCAGGAATGGGGAAAAGCCAAAGGAAGCTAAAATTTTCAGACCCAACAACGACCAAAGAAAGCCCCAGGGGCCGAAAATCAACGAAGCGATAATGGCGCGCTCTGTCCAGCTTGTGGACGAAACGGGCAGGAACGTCGGCATCTTGCCGACCATCCAGGCCTTGCAGATGGCGCGCGACCAGGGATTGGACCTTGTGGAAATGGCGGGAACGCAAACGCCGCCGATTGCTAAAATCATGGATTACAGCAAATTCAAATACGAGCAGAAGAAGAAATTGTCCGAGGCGAAGAAAACCCAGAAGCAGTCCGAATTGAAGGAAATCTGGATAAAGCCTTTGATAGAAGCGCACGACTTCGAAATCAAAATGAAGAAAGCGTCCGAATTCCTGGCCGAAGGGCACAAGGTTAAAATCTCGGCCTGGGCGAAAAGGGACCGCCGCGTGCTTCGCAATAAGGAATTGGTTAATAATATGTTCAAGCGCGTGTCGGAATTTTTGCAGGACAAAGCGTCCATCGATGCTGGGAAAGACATCGGCAACCGCAGTTCCATCGTCGCCACCCCCAAAAAGTAGTTGTCATCACCGCATCCACCTTCGTCACCCCGTGGAAGCACGGGGTCCATTGTATAAATCCCTTGTCATCCCCGGCGACGTGTCCGCCGAAGCCCCTGTCGTCCGAAGCGCAAAGCGCGAAGGATGATTGGCGAAGGCTGGGACCCGGAACCTCATCCCCCCTCGTCATACTGGCATAGGCACCCCCTGCCCCATTCGTCATACTGGCGAAGGCCAGTATCCAGTAATAACTATCTTCCATTATCATTCCGCCGGGTCATACCCTTTCCCGCCGCCCGGCCTGCACCGGCAAATCCGCCGCGCGCCCATCATGCACCCGCGAACGGCGCCGTGCTCGATAATCGCCTGACGCGTGTATTCGGAACAAGTCGGATAAAACCTGCACGCGCCCTTTCCGCCGGCAATCGGCGAAATTCCAATCTGATAAACCCGTATCAAAAATATAAGAAAATTCTTCATAAATTCCTTCGTCATTCCGGCGGAGGCCGGAATCTCAAATTGTAAAAATCCTAAATTCGTGCGGGAACCGCCGCTAAACAACCTCGGTTATCGCCCTAAGCGACCCGTCGCGCGCGACTTGAACCACGTGGATTTTCTTCTTCATTTCCTTAATCAATTCCGTCCTGTTGTAAGCGGGCTGGGTATGCAGAATCCTGTCGGCGAAAGCCTCATAAGCCGCGTCCGAACTTTCTGCATGGATGGTGGTGTAGAAATGGGAATGGCCGGTGCCCAGAATCTCCCAAAGCGCGCTGGCGTTGCTTGTTGAAATCTCGCCGCCGATTACGACGTCGGGCGTCATGCGCACCACCAAATCCAGAAGCTTGGCATAGTCGAAATCGTTGTTTTGTTCGGTTCGCGACAACATAAGGTGAACGCGGTTCTCCTGCGGGACGTTTATCTCGCGCGAGTCCTCGATTGTTATGACCCGCAAATTCGGGCTGATAAGCGTAAGCATATGGTTAAGCAGGGTTGTCTTGCCGGTGGCCGTTGCGCCCGAGATTATGATTGGCGCGCCGCTTTCTATTATGGAAATAAGCCGGTCGTGCGGGTCGTCGGGATGCGCGGCCTTTCGCTTGCTGATTTTTTTAAGCGGCGCGCCGCGCGTCAGATGATACTTTTCGAAACTTGCGTCTTTTGCGCCCGCGCCGCGGATGTTGATGGCGACGCCGCCTGTAAGGTCGTTGTCGTCGTACATGACGTTCTGCCCGGCAATAGCCACGAAGCGGTGGTTTCCCGCAAGCGTGGCATAAACGACTGGCACGCCGCGCTCCGGCCCGAAAGGCTTGTCGTAAACGTTTGCGACGGCCCGTATAAGGGTCAGCAAATAGCCCTTGGTCAGCTTGTCGGAATTATATGGAACCCACGGAATTTTCGCGCCGTGGAGGCGCATCCAAACGCGTCCCTCGTTGTTGACGGCGATTTCCTCGACGAATTCTGGAAGATAGAATTCTTCCATGGTCTTCAATAAAGTGTCCAATACCGCATTCATTCTCTCTCCGTCCTGTCATTCCCGCGACTTGTCCTAGCCCCTGTCGTCCGAAGCGCGAAGTATGATTCAATATAATGGTATCACAACTAACCCCTTGAAGCAACCCATCACTATCCCGCATTGCGCGCATTAGGATTTCGCGAAGGGTGACACAAACTCCAAAGGAGTTTGCCGAAGCGAAATCCGAACGCCGCCCAATAACACCTTGAAACAAACGCCAAATAATGATACCATTCTGTATGATAAAAAAATCGCTCTCGTTTGCAATAATCGCGGCGCTGGCCGCCTGCGCGCAGCAAAGCCATCAGCCCGAAACGCGCTTCGGCTCGACATACGGGATGCCCGCGCCGCAGTTTGCGGGCGGGGTTGGCGAACAGCGGTTCCCGCGAAGCGAAGCCGAAGCGGGGGCGATAAGCCGCAAATGGAACGGGGCGGACGTCGATACGAAGCTTGTCGAATTCCGCGGCCGCAGCGTCCGCGTTCAGACGATAAAGAACGACAGCGATTTCAAGGAAATGCGCCTAAGGATGGTGCCCGCCGCGACTGGCGGCCATGCGGCGATGAAAAATGACGAGGTTATGGCCCGCGTGGCGGAATCCTCGGCCAAAAGGATATGCGGTGCCGGGGTTGAATGGATAAACGTTGTGTATGACCAGCCCTCGTTCGATAGTTTCCGGCCAAATCCGTTCTTCGATTACCAGATGGATGAAACCGGACAGGAAATCCGCGAATACGGCTTCACCTGCGAATTTTGATATTCCATTGTCATCCCGGGCGACTTGTCCGCCGTAGCCCCTGTCGTCCGAAGCGCAAAGCGCGAAGGATGATTGGCGTAGGAGGAAGCCCCGGGACCCCATCCTTTGTCATACTGGCGAAGGCCAGTATCCAGTAATAGCTAAAATCCACTTTCCCTTTTGTTCAAAATATGATATAATCCTTAACAGGAAGAGAGAAAAACGCAACGAAAACCAATAGGTTGAAATATGAAAACACTCTTGAAATTATTGGCGGTCCCATTCGCGGCCGCTGTATCCACGGACGCTTCCGCCGTGGTGTATCAGAACAATTACGCGACATCGCGCCCGTCGAACTCGCCGTATTCATACGCGCAGACCCGGTCGGAACCCGCGCCTATAAAGGACAATACCATCGGCGCCTACGCCTCGTTCTCGGTTATGAAGGGCTTCGCGTCCTGGACGAACGATTATACGATGGACGTGATGAACGAAACGACCCTGCTGATAGAGAAAGTCTCGGCCTCCGACAGCCTGGATTACAGCCCGTTCGGCATTTCTGGCGCCATCGGCGTGTTCAATAAGAATTTGCGCGGCGAGTTGGAGTTCAATTATGTGTTCCCGTATTCGAACCGGTTCATGGACCCGTTGTCTGACACCTACCATTCGTTCGACTTCGGGAATTATTCTGTTATGTTCAACGGCTATTGGGACTTCGGCTCGAAGAAATGGGCCGTGCGTCCGTATATCGGCGTAGGCGTGGGCTTAAATATCGCGGAAATAGAACAAGCCGTCCGAACGACCACGACCGACCCTTCGATAGTCCCGCCGATTACTTCGACCATCGTCAAGGAATCGTATTCGTCGGCGCGCCTGTCGGGCCAGGGAATGCTTGGCCTTTACGGCGAAGTGGGCAACGGGGTGTATGTTGACTTGGGCTATAAACTGGTTATGAACGGCGACGCGAGCATGAGCCAGCCCGTGATTTGGAGCAATACGGCCCTGACCGGCAGCGTCCAAACGAAAATAGTTTCGGACCCGACGCACTTCCTGCGCCTCGGCGTCCGGTTCGACATATAAGGATTAATGAAGGAGAGAAGAATGAAAACGAAACTGCTGATTGGAACCCTTGCGCTTTTGACCTTCGTGTCCGGCGCCGAGGCGGCGACGATTACGGGCAATAAGGCGAAAGCCGTCCAAACGACAGCGGCCAAGAAGGCGACGACCGGTGCGACTGCGTCGCGCGCGGTCATGACGCCGGGCATATTGAAGAAAACCGCGACGCCGACCGCGGGCATAACGCGCGCGCCCGGCTTCGGCGGGGCGGGAAGCACCTCGACGGACAATAATTCCGGCGCGAACGCGGGCACGAATACCCCGACCGGAAGCGGCAGCCAGTATGCGCTTCAATCGGACTTGAACTGGTATGTGGAGGACACCCGGAACGAATTCAAGAACGTGTATAAGGAATTGGATACGCTGGAAGACTTCAAGGGTTTAAGCGTGAAGCAGAATATCGGCGCGAACGCGGACCATAACCAGATTCCGACCAGCCTTGCGGTGAAGGATTACGTAAGCGATATGATAGGCGGCGCGGATATAGCGCAGGTCATAGCGGACAATGTCCGGAACGTGCATTCGACGGATAAAGTGGTTCCGAAAACGGACCCCGACGGCGCGAAAATGGTTCAAAGCGGCGCGGTGCACGAATACATAAGCAAATCGCTTGGCGACATCCATAGCGCATTGATGCTAATCAACGGCACCGCCAATTAATCCTTTGTCATCCTCGGGCTTGCCTGCCCGCCGAAGCCTCGGCGAAGGCTGGGACCCGGGACCTCATCCACACTCGTCACCCCGTGGAAGCACGGGGTCCATTGTATAAATCCTTATTGCGTGCGGGAACCGCCGCTTGATAACCCCGAAAAATCCTTAGCGGGAACGCGTTTTTGAGGATAGAACGTCCAATACCAAGAAAAACCGACCGACGTAGGCCTTTGGGGCTGCCGCGGCGGTTGGTTTTTCGACGTGTAGTGGGCGTTATAGACCAA
>JAIRRC010000039.1 GCA_031256175.1 Rickettsiales bacterium | reverse complement strand
CGCGCATTCGGATTTTTATTCGCTTGCGATTACGCGCGGGCGCCAGCAAGCCGACACCGGAACGAAAATGATTCATATAGGAAACAATTCGACGTCCAATATAATGTCGGTCGGCGTCGCACTGGAAAATTCGAAGCAAACCTTCCGCAGCTTGGTGTCATTCGCGCCGAATACAAAGGGCGCAAAAAACGCCAGCAATTGCGATACGAAAATAATCGGCGACGACGCGACCGCGAATACGATTCCGACAATCGTTCATGGCAGCGGCGAAAATATTTCGGGACACGAGGCGTCCACATCCGCGATTTCGGAATCCGCATTGTTCTACCTTGGCGCGAACGGGATAAATCGTTCGGACGCAACGGCGCTGATAGTGGGCGGAATGGCCGCGCCGGTCTTGAAACGCCTGCCGATGGAATTTTTGGTGGAATCTAAACATCTTATAAAATTGGCGTTGGAGAATGAAAATGCTTGAAATAAAAAACCTGAACGTATCCGTCGGCAATAGGAAAATTATCGAAAATTTTTCGCTCTCAATCGGCGAAGGCGAGGTTTTGGTATTGCGCGGGAAAAACGGAATCGGCAAATCGACGCTGGCGGCGGCGATTATGAACGACCCGGCGTTCACAATAAAATTCGATAAGATGGAGTTCGAAAACCACGACCTTTTTCTGGATTCCGCGACGACCCGGGCGCTTATGGGAATGTATTACGCGCCGCAGAACGTGCCCGAAATTCCGGGCCTGACGCTTTCATCGTTTTTTAAGCATTCCATGAACGCGCGGAAAAAATTCAACGACAAGCAGGAAATCTCGGCCGGCGAATTCTTCGAAAAACTTAACGCCGCAAGGACGCGGCTGAACATCCCCGAATCCTGGCTTGCGCGCTCGGTGAACGTGGGATTTTCGGGCGGCGAACGGAAGCGCGTCGCGCTTATGGGCTTGATACTGGCGAAACCGCGCCTGGCCATCCTGGACGAAATCGACGCCGGCGCGGACGCCGCGCTTCAAAAAGAAATCGCGGACACCATCAACGAATTGAACGCAGCCGGCACATCATTTTTAATCATCTCCCACCAAGAAAACTTTATAAAACTTCTGAATCGCCCGCGCGAAGAAGTTTTATGAACTTGTCCATAATCGGGTCAAGGACTTCATTGCGGTCGCGCTCGTCGAAAGCCTTTTTGTGGTATATTTTCTTGCCCCACACCATACCCTTGCAAGCCGCGCCGCGCGACATTTTCGCCCTATATTCTTCCCACGATTTGCAATAATAATGATTGCACCTGATACGCCATGAAGATATTGGCGCGTCCCGTTCGTTCAACTCTTTTCCACCAAGCAGCATTTGATAATGAATCATCGCCTTCACGACGAAGCGCGGATTTACTATGCTTTTATAGCTAGCACATTCGGGCGCGCGGCGCTTGTAATTTTCCATCACCATACCTTTGGGCTTTTTTATGTGTCCGTTCGAACCATACATCGCCCAGCCGACCGATATGCTGGATACATTGCTTGGAATCTTGGCCAAATATTCGGGGATGGTTTTATCGGCGACTGGCACTAAAAATTCGTCCAAGTCTATAACAGCCAGCCATCTTGTTTCAAACTTTCGCCTTTTGAAACAATCCATATAAGCCTTGGTCTGCTGGCCTTCGCCCGGCCAATAAATATATTCGACCAGGCCGGATTTTATATAAGACGCCAAAACTTTTTTCGTATCGTCGGTCGATTCATTGTCATAGATGTAAAATTTTTCGACGCCGACCAGGCGGTGGTATTCAATCCATTCGCGGAAATAAGGGGCCTCGTTTTTGGCGATGGCCAGGATTGCGAGCTTATAGGGAAATTTCAGTTTCGGTTCCCGCCTTTTAATCCTGATGCAGTTTATAAGGCCTAGCCTTAAAATCCACCTGACCTTCGTCCTGCGCGATTTATCAGGAATAAAGCCGCAAATTATATTTATGAAAAAATTTTTCAACGAACTGCCTTTTGCGCATAAGGAAACGTCTATATGCGCCTTGGGGCACATTTTCCTATGCAGTCTACCCCCCCCCCCGTCGATAAAAATCAAGAAGAAAAACGAATCGGATAAAATAAAAAAACAGCTAAAAAATTCTTAACGCAATCGCGATGCCGAGGATAAATCGTCCAATGTGAAGGAAAACCAACCAACGGCCAGCCTTGGCCGCCGCTGCCGTGTTGGTTTTCCAAGCAAGTGGGCGGTTTAGACCGGCAGACGAAATATTGCGTTTGGATTTTTTACATAATAAAAAAGGGGCGCGAACGCCCCTTTTCCTCTCTCCTACAAGCCCTCGAAAGAACTTATGGGGTTAGTATAACTCCGAATATAAAATTTGCAACTTAAATTTTTTATGTTAGAATGGAATAATAATAAAGGATAAATCATGAACTGGATATTGCTGTCGATGCTGGTTATCGGGATTCTGAAATTCGGCCAGGCGCTGATTGCGCCGCTGCTGGTCGCGGTCTTCATATGGTATCTGATGAACGCCGTCGCGGAATATTATCGCAGAATCATACCGCTTAAAAATCCGTTCCTGAACGGCGCGGCGTCATTGGCGGCCGCAATCGGAACCTTCGCGATATTCGTCGCCGTCTTCGTGCTAAACATCCGCCCAATCGCAAGCCAGTTCCAGGAAAAGCTTCCGCTGATACAGGGGAAAATCACTTATCTTTTGGCATACGTCGCCGAAACTTTCGGCGTGTCGACGGACCTTGCCTGGGTGCCGAATATCCAGAATTTGGCTATGGCGGTCGGCTCTTCCGTCGCAAACTTGGCCGCGAGCGTCGGAATCATCGCGATATACGTCCTGTTCCTTTTTATCGAACAAGGAACATTCAAAAACAAATTGAAGGCGTTGTTCGGAACCCCGGAAAAATACAATAGGTTGGATAAGATACTCTCGAAAATCGACCATGGTATAAAGCGCTACCTGTTCGTGAAAACCGCGATTTCGCTAAGCACCGCAATAGCGTCGTATATATTGATGTCGGCTGTGGGAATCGACCTCGCGCTGTTCTGGGCGTTCTTGATTTTCATGCTGAATTATATCCCGACATTCGGTTCGATAATTGCGGTTTCGTTGCCGGTGCTCTACGCATTCGCAAGCCTGTCATTGGGCGCGGCGTTCTGGATGACGGCGGGATTAATCGGATTTCAAATCCTGTTCGCGAATATAATAGAGCCGCGGATTATGGGCAAAACCCTGAACCTTTCGACACTTGCGATTCTGGTTAACCTGGTTTTCTGGGGAATGATGTGGGGCGCGATAGGAATGTTCTTCTCGGTTCCATTGCTGGTCGCGATATTCATAATCACAAGCCATTTGAAGCCGACGCAGAACATCGCGATTTTGCTTTCATCGAACGGCCAGCTTGCGGCCGACGACGAACCCGCGCACGCCGCGCCAAAGAAAAAGCCTAAATCTTCGTATTGATAATCAGATTACCTTATTTCCTCTATCGTCCTTAATTCAAGGACAATATCGCAAGTCCGGGTTCCGTTATCGCCCGCGACCGGGAAAATGCCAAGGTCCATATAATTTTCGCCGTCAATCCAAGGCCCGCCTTGCGCGCCCATATTATTTTCAAACAATTCCGAACGGCCGTCGCAAAACTTGACGCCCGCGTATTCCACATCTTCGACATTGCACCTATACATTTCGCCTTCGTTCCCGTCCGACAGCGTTCCGTCCATAGCCAGACAAGCATTCTGAAATAATTTTCCGATTTCATCCTTGGTATAATTCGTATATTGCGCGCCCGCAGAATCGGCAAGCGCAAAAAATACCGCGGGGACGAGCGGCAAAATTAATAATTTTTTCATTATCGAACTCTTGTTTGACTTCAAAACATTGTATCAGCAAATAGGATTGGGTTCCAGTCTTTTTTTATAGGAATACATACTGACTGACACGGCCCTTCATTTTTTATTATAATCCTAGGAGAGAAAGGAGGGAAAAATGTCAGTGCAAACACGCGGCGTCTTCGGGGATACTAAACTTATTCAAATAAAATATCCGGAAGGCTTCTTCAACATTTGAAAAAAATCCCGGGCTTCGGCCCGGGATTTTTTTATCAGCCGCGGTCAAGTCCGCGCCCCCTTAGCCAGTCTATTATTTTTGTAATAGAGCCGTTATTGTATGTGTAATGCCCGGCATCCGGGATTTCCATGAACTCCTTGTTTCCGCCTGGAAGCGCGTCGAAAACTTTCCTGCCTTGGGCTATCGGAACCTTCTTGTCGTTGCCGCCGTGAAGAACCAGCGCGGGCGCGGTTATCGTCCTTGCGCGCTCTTCGACATCCATCTTGTATTTAATCAAAGGCCGCGCGGGCGTCGGCACCTTCTCGCTCAGTTTCGCGAATGAAGATTCAAGAATCAAAGCATGCGGTTTTTCATTCGCGGCGAAGCTTGCTGAATGCGCGCAGCCCATCGAGAAGCCGTGGACGATTATCTTGTCATGCCCGTGCGCGCGAAGGAAATTCCATCCGGCGCCGATGTCCAGAACGAAACCCGCCTCGGAATATTTTCCGGGATTGCCGCCGTAAGCGCGGTATCCGGTCATATACACGGGAAAGCCTTCCTCTATATACGGCTTCATGACGAAGGCCAGCTTGTCTATGTCGTATGACTGGCCGTGGTTGTAAAGGATTGCCGGGCGGGACTTGTCGCCGGCGTAATACCGCGCGCGCAGGCGAAGCCTGTCGGCGGTTTCTATGAACACTTCCCTGAATTCCGGAAAGGAATATTCGGCGGCGCCGGCGGGATTTTTCTTTCCGGGCTTGAACAGCAGCATGTCCTGAACCAGGAACACGGCGGTGGAATACGCCAATGTCGCGCCTGCGGCAAGCGCGCCAGCAAGGATTAGTCTAAAATTCTTGGCAATCATTTATCCGACCAATTTTTTCCAGAAGCTTTTCTTCTGCTGTTGCTGGAAATTTTTGTTGCGGTTGCCCCTGCCCCTGCGGCGCGAGCTACGGTGAACCGGCGTGTCTATCACGAGTTTTTTCGCGGCCTGGCGTTCCGGCGATTTTTTGCGCTGCGCGTCGAGGGCGGGTTCGGCGCCGCGCAATGCTTCGTCTTCGTTGAAGTCCAAAGGCACGCTCATGATTTGATACTGGTTTATGCTGGGAAGCGAATCGTCCGCAAGCACCACGACGTCGACGTCGTATTGCGCTTCCAGATTCGTCAGGTCCTCGCGCTTCTGGTTAAGAAGATAGACGGCGACGTCGGTCGGAACCGATATGACGATTTTCTTCATGGCTTTGTTCATCATCTTCTCTTGCAGATGGCGGAAGACTATGACGGACGCGGTCTGAATCGAAGGCATGACGCCGGTGCCGACGCAGTGCGGGCATTGGACATAGCTGCTTTCGATGAAGCTGCTGCGAAGCCGCTGGCGGCTCAGCATAAGAACGCCGAAGTTGTTTATCTTGGCGACCTGGGTGCGGGCGCGGTCGCGCTTCATAAGCTCGCGGACGCGGGCCTCGACCTTGCGGCGGTTTTTTTCGTCTTCCATGTCGATGAAATCGATGGCGACGATTCCGGCCATGTCGCGCAGACGAAGTTGAATCGCGATTTCTTCGGCGGCTTCGAGGTTGGTGTTGAGCGCGGTTTCTTCTATGTTCTTTTCTTTTATCGCGTGCGATGAATTTACGTCGATGGTAACCATCGCCTCGGTCTGGTTCAGCACGATTGACCCGCCGGAAGGCAGATTGACTTCTGGCTTGTGAAGGCCTTCGAGGCGCTGCTCGATATTCACCTTAACGAAAAGCGGAACCTTGTCGTCGTATTTCACGATTTGGTTTTTAGGCTGCTTGCCGCGCATCATCTTGAAATATTCGACCGCCGCAAGGAACGCTTCTTCGCCCTGGATGGTAAGCACGTCGTTCTCGTCCGATATGAAGTCGCGGACAACGCGGCGCAAAAGGGAATCTTCGGTGTGTATGATTGCGGGCGCGACGGACTTCAAAGTCTGCTGCCTGATTTCGTTCCAGAGAGAGGTAAGATATTCATAGTCCTTCTCGATGTCTTCCTTGCTGGCGCCTGCCGCCGCGGTGCGCAACACGACGGTCATGCCGCGCGGGATTTTAAGGCCGTGCAGAATCTCGCGCAAACGGGCGCGCTCTTCCTTTCCGCCGATTTTTTTGGAAATGCCGTAAAGGTTGCGCTTGCGGGAGTTCGGCATGAAAACGGCGAAGCGCCCTGCCAGCGACAGATAGGTCGTCATGGAAGCGCCCTTTTGTCCGCGCTCTTCCTTGACGCCTTGGATAAGCATGATTTGCTTGGGCTTTATGACGTCCTGAATCTTGTGCTCGCGCATGCGTTTCAGGATTTCCTTGTTGTCTTCGCCCGCGCTGGCGTCGTCGTATTCGACGAATTCGGAATTTTCCTCGTCCTGGTCGTCGTCGTCGTCGACCATGTTGGCATGGGCCGATTCCATCATCGCCTTCTTATCCTGGGGCAAAAGCTGGTAATAGTCGGGGTTGATTTCCGAGAAAGGCAAAAAGCCGTTCTTGCCGGCGCCGTATTCGACGAATGCGGCTTGAAGCGAAGGCTCTACCCTGACGACTTTGGCAAGATAGATATTGCCCTTGATTTGGGGTTTTGTGGTGGTTTCAACGTCGAAGTCGGCTACTTTGTTGTTGTCAACTACTGCAACGCGCACTTCCTCCGGGTGGACAGCATCCACATATACTTGTTTTGGCATGATATAATCCTTTGTATCTGCTTGTTTTTTGTGTGCAAACCTGGGATATACCGCGATTGCCTCGGACCTTCGTCATTCCGGCAATAAGCGCTGAATTGAATTGCGCCGACGATATGAAACAGCTGGTTAAAACTGACATCTGCACCCTGTGTTTTGCATTTTTATACCTGTCATTCCGTTTTTTTATTGTCATTCCGCGGCTTGCCTGCCCGCCGAAGCCTCGGCGAAGGCTGGGACCGCGAAATCCCGGCAATTGGAAACGGAATCTCGGCATATTTTGTTGTTTTTCGCATGCGTGGGTCGCCCCTACGCACGAACCAAGCCTAGCACCCCGCCCGTGAATTATCAAGGAAATAATTATCCTGGTATTTTTGGGTTATTAAAATTTATTGACAATATACGATATTAGTTTATAATCGCGCCATAAAGAGGTCTATATAATGTCTGAAATTCGCCAATATCTTGGATACGGTTATCTTGATGGCCGCGACGAAGAACTTATCCATTTCGACTTCAAGGAAAAAATCCTTGGCGCCGATATAAGCTGCTTTTTCGCCGAATCCTCTCTTAAACTCAAATGGGACTTTCCGGCATTGAAATCCTATGAGCCGGTATGCCCCATGGCCGTCCGGCTTGCGAACGGGGACTTGTTCGCCTTCCCAAGCACTACCGAAGTCTGCCAGATAAACGAAAACGGAGAGCGACACGGCTGGTTCGCCGAAATAATTCCGGACGAGAAAATGAAACACGGATATGTGGCGAAATTCGAAAACGGAAAAATGCACGAGCTGTCCCTGTCCGAGAAAAACGGCCACAGCACAATTGTCTGCGAACAGGCGGACGGGTCGAGCCAAAGAACGAACTATCGGGGACAAGGCCATTTCGACGCCGAAAACCGCCCGAACGGATTTTTCACCCAATGGAAACGCGTGGAGCCCTATGAAGGCAAGGTCTTTTACTCGCTGGACCGCCGCTATTTTTACAATGCGGGCAAACTGGAATACAAAGAGCTTCGCAAAAACCGCGGCTGGAAGAAATCGAATTTTTACGACACTCCGAGATTGGAGGATTATTCGTACCGCCCGAAAAACCTGGCCGTTCCGGATAAATTCAACCCGGCCATGCTTGGCAAGAATATACTGGGCGAAGGGCTGATGCAAAAGCTGGCGGACATCAACGGAACCCTGTTCGATTCTCCAAGCTTTTATGTCACGAACTGGCGCGAAAGCAAGGAAAAGGGCGAAATGCAGGAAAGGATGACCATCAACTTCCTTTATATATTGCAGGTTTTCTTGAAAGCGATAGAGTCCGGCGCATACGAAGCGTCCTTCGCCGAGGCCGCGAATTATATAAAAAGAAACTGGCGCGAAAGCTTCCAATCGCATTTATATAGATAAAGGAACAAAACCATGCAATCTCTTAAAGGCCCATGGAAAAGCAAAAACTTCATCGGAAGCGCGCCGAACTATAAATCGGCCGAAACCATAATGGTAGGCCTTCCCTTCGACGGCACCACGACGAACCGGCCCGGAACGCGCTTCGCATATTCGGCGATTGTCCCGGCAAGCCGCGAAATCGAAGAAAACTCGCGCCTGTTCGGCAAGACCATGGATGAAGCCCTGAACTTTTTCGACGCCGGCGAATTGGACCTGCCAAAAAACAGGGACGCCGCGCTGGGAATTGTCCAGGAAAACGTCGCGCAGATATACGAGGATGAAAAAAGATACTTCGGCATCGGCGGCGAGCATCTGCTTACCCTTCCGGCGATAATCTCATTGACGAGGTTTTACAAACCGGAAACCATCGCGGTGGTGCACTTCGACGCGCACGGCGACATGGCGGACGATGTCTACGGCGAAGCGTATTCGCACGGCGCGGTCATGCGCAGGATTTCCGAATTTATTCCGGCGAAGAACATCAGGCAAATCGGCATAAGGTCGGCGGCGAAATCCGAATGGGAATTCATGGAGAAGAATAAAACGCTGGCATATAGTTTTTCGGACGTTGTCGCATTGTCCGGCAAAAATATTTTCGTGTCGCTTGACGTCGATTGCCTGGACCCAAGCGTTATGCCCGGCACCGGAACGCCCGTCCCCGGCGGCCTATCGTATAACCAGCTGGCCAGCTGGGTCTTGGAACTTGGCAGCGGCAGATACAATATCATAGGCGCGGACATGGTGGAGCTTTCACCCCCGTGCGACGCGTCCGGCATGTCGACGAACGTCGCGACATATCTTGCGATGGAAATGCTGTTTATGATGGCCCGCGGCAAAAAACGATAAGGACTTATAATGAACTTCACTTCTGAAATGCTGAGCATATCGAAACTCTTCATCCAAAAATATCCTGCGGACTCTGTCTCTGAACAGCTGCGGGCCATCGACGCCGAAATCGAAGCGGGAACAAAAAATTTGAATCCCCTTCTTGTCCATATGGCCTTGGATAATTTGGAAGGCGCCGCCGCGAATAAAATATACGGACTTATGCTGAACCAGCCCGCGCTTATGACATTCTATAACGATGTCATGAAGCAGTTGAAAAGATAATTATACCAATATTTTTTACCTGCTTCTTGATTCCAGGATTCTGTTATATAGCCCGGAATAAGTCGACATGAATTCCGGATGCTTCATCCATAAATACTGGCGGACCGGATTGTTCCTGTGCGTCATGATTCGAATGGTGCGGGCAAGCTCTTCGATGGGAATATTCGAAATATCGGTCAGCGCGAAATTGTATATCATCTTGGCCCAGTGTTTCGCGCGCAAGCATTCCTTGTCGCCCATAACCGGAAAGGCGATTACATTCGTTATCATCTTCTTGCGCAATTCTATGACATGGGGAATGTCCGCCGCGACCGAAGCCCTGACGTGCGGATGCTTGCAGGCGAAAAGGTTCGCGCCGCCGCCGGTCCCTGATAGCAGAACGCCCAAGTTGTCGATTTCGCCGACATGCTTCGCGACAAGGTTTCCGATATGAAGCGCCGTGAATTGCGCGTTGTAATCGGCTGCGAATTTATAGCTCGCGCCGATATTGACTACATTGAACTTTTCCAGAACCGCGGCGTCCATATTTTCGATTATTTTGTCCGCCATAAGCCCGCAGTTATGCCCGCCCGCGATAAAAATCGTCTGCTTGTCTTTCATGCCGTCGCCTTTCGGTTTATCGAAACAATCATAAGGCGTTCACCTGCTTTGTCAACACCAAAATTCCTGTTCCGCTTTATTCCAAAGAAAAATGTTGACAAACAAAATAGATATTGTAGCATTTCTTTAATAATTAAGAGGTGGCGTCCATGCTTAAACAAATTATAGCTAATTCTCCTTTCATGATGAAACTTTGCGCGCTGTTCGCCGGCGCGGCGATTGTCGCGGCTTGCAGCGGCGACAAAGGCACCGGCCCTTCCGACGAAACTCCGTCAAGCTCTTCGTCCGGGCCGCAGCACTATTGCGTCTACAAGGACTACAAGCTTTGCCTGGCGACCGACGACTATAAAATCGCGTGCCCGTCGTTTTACGGCGAGAAGCCGCTCGCCGTCGGGATAGAGGAAGATTGCAAGCTGTCCGGATTTTCGGTCGTGGATTCAAAAAAGGATTCCATCGATATATTCTGCGAAATCGCGGATTTCGGGTGCGCGCTTATACCCGAGATGGAGCGCGACACATCAATGCTCGCCGGGCAGGACTGCTTCAACAAGGCCCTGACCAAGGGCGCCGTCCGCATAAAGGACCAATGCGATAAAATGCCATGGATGTATTCGACCCACGCCCACTTGACCGCCGGCGGGTATTACTGCCTGTATAACGGCTATCAGGTATGCGCGCCCGCCCTTACCGCCGCGGTCACGATGAAGGACAATCCTTACGGCAACTGCCCGACGATTTTCGGCGCCAAGGCGGACGATATAATAACCATGAAGAACTGCGCCAATTCCGGCCTGGCGATTGTTGGTTCGGATTCGGACATAGACATATTCTGCGCGGTCGGCTCCACCAGGAAATGCGAAGTCATGCCGAAACGCGAACCTGACATGTCGCCAGGCCGGATGTGCGTTTCGAACCAGGGCGGCACTTCGTTCATGGGAACGATACAGACCGCCGGTTATTGCGCTAAAAACGGCTTCGCCGTTTCGAAATAAGGCTTATTCCTTGCGGCCTAAAATGTCTTCGACTTTCTGGTATTCGGCTGAATTGACGGGCAGATTTTTCTTCGCGCGTCCGGCGAATTTTTTCGATTCTTTTTTCTTGTTGGTCGCCCAGTAATATTCCGCCATGGCCCAGTCGGACAAGCCGTTCTTTCCCTGCGCGGAATAAGCGCGCGCCATCACGAAATAAAGGAACGGGTCGAACCGCGCCGAAGTCCCGTTGAGAAGAAGCGCCCTCTTGCATATCTGCACGGCGGTCGCGCAGTCGTCTTTTTTGTTCCGAAGGGCCAGCGCCAAAGCCAGCGCGCCGCTTATCTGCATGGAATCGTCGTCCAACAGCGACAGGGATTTTTCATAGGCGTCTATCGCTTCGGAATATCTTCCGCTCTGCATGTTTATGTCGCCGATAAGCTCGAAGAAATAAGGATTGGTCTTGTAGCTGTCCGCAAGCTCTTCGGCGGCGCGAAGGGCGGTTTTAAGCTTGCTGCGGCGAAGGTCGGAAATCGCGCGCGCATATTTTGCGGGCGCGGATTTTTTGTCCGGATACATGTCGGCGACCGCTTTTTCGGATTGCATATATCCGATTAGTTTGGCGCGCGCCATCTGGTATTCCTTGACGACGTCCGCGGAAAGCTCGCCGCCGGCGCCGCCGTTTTTGGCAATCCATTCGCGAATGTTCATCAGGCGCTCGCCGGTGGACGGATGGCTTCGGTCGTTGGGATTGCCGCGGCTTTCCAGATAGACGTGGTGGCTGTGCATAAGCTCCATCATGTCGACGAAGCCGCCGCGCGGAAGGTTCGCGGTTTTCATAAGACCAAGCCCGGTCGTGTCTGCCAAACGTTCCTCGTCGCGCGAGAAGGACATCAGGTTCGCCTTCGTGATTCCCGGCAAACCCATCATCATGCCGGCGCCGGCTTCGGGATTGATTGCAAGAACGGCTATTCCAAGGCTTTGCATTATTATCGACGCGACCATCTCCTGTTCCAGGCGCGACATCATGGCGGTGTAATGGCCGCCGATTATGTGCCCCAGCTCGTGCGCGATGACGGCTTGAAGCGCGTTCGGATTTTCCAGCTTCATGATTGTTCCGGCATAGACATATATGTCTTCGCCGCCGGATACGAAGGCGTTCAGGTCGTTGTCCGCAAGTATATGGATGCGTAGCCGCCCTTCGGGCATCTTGGCGGCCTTTGCGATTGGCGCGACGAGCTTTTGAATAACGCTTTCGATTTCTGTGTCGTGTATGACGCGCGTGTCGGCAAGCGCTGGCGGAACCGCGGCGAAAACGAATACTGCGAAAATAATTGCAATCCGCTTCATAATCCAAATTATAACACAATGAAGGGTTTATTAAAATCCGAATTTATACAGGAAACCTATGCGCGGCTCGATGTTCTGGACATTGCCGACCAGGGCGAAGTCCGGCCCCTCGTTCCCGGTGCGCCCAAGGCTTTGGAATTTGACGCTGGCGTCCAAATCGAACCTGGTTCCGGTGGAAACTATTATTCCCAATTTCACCTGATAGGAAAATTGTATATTGTCGGATTGCTTGTTGATTTTCGTCCCCAATTTCTCGTATTCCATGGTATTGCCCCAAACCGAATATCCGATTCCCGCGCCGACATAAGGGCGCCAAAATCCGAAAAATTCGTATCCGTATCGCGCGCCCAGGATAAGATAAACGTTTTCGGCCTGGCTGGTCTGGTAGGCCGAAACAAGCTTGGTGTTGATTCCGCCGACTTCCAGCTCGAACGCGACGCCGGATGATGTGTTTCTTCCGAACGAGAGCGCCGAACCCCATCCGCCCAAATTAAGCTCGGTATTCTGAACGCCGGGCCCGGCCGCATAGACGTTTATGTCGGGCCTCATCATATAAAGGCCTACGAACCAGTCCCGTTGCGGCGTGTCGGATTCTTCTTCGGCGAAAGCATAAACCGGCGAAAGCGCAAGCAATAAAGCGACCAGGATTTTTTTCATGTTCGGCTCCTTTTCCTAAATCATAAACCTTAAAACATATAAATCAATGGAAAATTGTCCTGATTTCTGATATGATTGATACGAATGAAAGGAGTCCTAAAATGAAAAAATTATTGATTGTATCCGCCGCGCTGATGGCGGTATCGTCGCAGGCTGGCGCATATTACACCAGGGTTCAATCTTGGCCTGCGGACGAAGCGTGGGTTCCCGTCGTCGGCGAATACGACAAGAACGGATTGAAAATAATAGACGTCGACGACAAATATTATACCACCCAGGTATGCACCGAAGAATGGCGCGGCCTTGGCGAGAACTATCAAAGCCTCGGCGACGAGGAGAGATGCTATAAGATTACGTTCGAGATGAAGGAAGTTGAGCTATTGCAATCAGACTGGTCGCATGAATTGACCATCCAGGCCTGGGAATCGAACCAGGAACGCGTGGAAATGAGCGACGACGAGGCGAAAACCTGGCGCCCCATGGACGACGTCGGCGCCTAACGTTTTTTAATTTGCAATTTGGATTTTTATGATTTAATATCTGCCGGATTGGCGGAGTAGCTCAGTTGGTTAGAGCGATGGAATCATAATCCACAGGTCGGGGGTTCGAATCCCTCCTCCGCTACCACGACTTTGACACACTAGGCGTTTGACAATGTTAGCCTTTTTAGGAGATGTTTTAGGGTGGATTATTGACGCTTTGCTATTAGTGTTCATAGGAATACCGCTAACTATTGCGTTGATTGCACTTTTTGGAAAATACTTTTTGTGGATAGGAATCTCGGGCGATAATTAAAAATGGATAAAAAAGCACTTCCTTTGACGAAAAAGATTTATCAATGCACCTGTTATGGCGAAGCATTGGAAATCGACAAAGATGAGGATGGCCTCTCCATCAGTCTTTGGAATGCGGGTTCGCCATGGGGCAGTTCGCTATGGTTCAGAATTAAAACTGCTTATAACCTTGTAATGCGCAATAAATATTATACAGATTATGTAATCTTGGACGCGCCGACAGCGCGACAGTTCGGGAATGATATAATCGAGCTTATGAAAGAATCTAATTCTGCAAAAAAACATGAAAAGAATCCATGAGCAGGTTCAGAATCCTTGAATTGAAAGCGATTTGTCTGTATAATCGCGTAAGAGAAAGGATTCGAATATGTCAAAATTAAGCGTTCTTGGAACCAATATCAATATATTGGAGATAAATAATCAAGATTATATATCAATAACCGACATGATTGCCGCCAAAGATGGGGATTTCTTTGTGTCCGACTGGCTTCGTAACCGCAACACTGTCGAATTCCTTGGGATTTGGGAACGCATAAATAACCCGCATTTTAATTATGGCGAATTCGCCATAATTAAAAATCAGGCAGGCCTGAACAATTACAAAATCAGTGTCAAGGAATGGTGCGAAAAGACTAACGCTATCGGATTGCAAGCCCGCGCCGGACGCTATGGCGGCACTTATGCGCACAAAGACATTGCCTTTGAATTCGGAATGTGGATTTCCGCCGAGTTCAAAATATATCTCATCAAGGAATTCCAACGGCTCAAAGAACAGGAATACAAGCAGCTGGGCTGGGATATTCGCCGGAACCTTACCAAGCTCAATTACCGCATTCATACAGACGCAATAAAGCTGAACATAATTCCGAAGGCTATCACAAAAGAACAGGCCAATTTCGTCTATGCCAGCGAAGCCGATATCTTAAATGTCGCATTGTTCGGCATGACTGCCACTGAATGGCGCAAGCAAAACCCGAAACTGGACGGGAACATACGCGACTATGCGGATATAGCTCAGCTAGTATGTCTTGCAAATCTTGAATCTTTGAACGCACACCTTGTCAATGACAATGTTCCACAAGATAAACGGATTGTAGCATTGAATAAAATGGCTATCTCACAAATGAAAATTCTGACCGATGAATACGGAGTCAAAAAGTTGGAAATGCGGAAATAGATGGAACTTTGCGGCCATAGATGGCGAAATATTCTTTGATTCCTGTCATGTAGGTTAGTAAAATGTCCTCGAAAGGCCTACCAAGTTTTCCTATTTACTCTTTTTACATTTATTGGCGTTTCTGTCTGCAATCGACAAAGCGATGGCGACGGCCTGCTTGTGCGGCTTTCCGGCCTTGGTTTCAATCCTGATGTTTTTCGAAATCGCTGCGCGCGAACATCCCTTCACTATTGGCATATCGAACTCCTTTGTTCGCACTATTATACCAACGCGCGCAGAAAAATTTAATAGGATGATATGCTTTACCGGTAAAATCCGTGGCGGCAGATTTTTATGCTTATCATTCCGGTAAGGACAATTCCGGCCGTCAGGAACACAAGGTAATATTTAAGCCATTCCATATGCCCCGAAAATCCGATTGTGAACAGGATAAGGAACCCGAGGATGCGGCCGACGCTAAGCGCCATCTCGCGCCCGACGAAGAATTCCGCGCGGCTGTCCTTGTCGACGCACGCGGAATTCGAAGCGTTGTTAAGGTTGATTTCTCTTATGTTCGACATGAACTTTATCGCGGTCGCGTTGGCGAACTGATAGATTATGAAGGTTATCGCGCCCGTCCAGGACAGGAACAGCAAAGCCGCCGCGCCTATGACTATATTGGAAACAAGCAGCAGGCGCGGGAACATTTTCGGCTTGGCGAAGCGACCCATCAGGAAATTCATCGCGATTGAAAGCCCGGCGAAAACGGAAGTTAGAATACCGAGGTTGAAATTCGTCCCGAACAGATAAACTATATACATGGTAACCACGACGCCCAGCGGGTCTTTCGCGAAACCGGCCAGGAAATCGACAAGATAAACGCGGCGGATAAGGATGCTTCGCTTGGCCTTGGACAAGAAGCATGCAAGCTTGAACCTCTGCTCGCTTATGCTGTCGCTGCTTATGCGGAAAGACAGGGCGAATTCAAGCGCCAAGAAAAAACACATCGCTATCGCCATGTGCTCGTAAGAGCCGGCGGTTATGAAAAAACCCAGAAGAAACGGCGTCAAAACGGAAACGATACCGATAATCATGCCCTTGTATCCGACGAACGGGGTCATAAGCCTCTTGTTTATTTTTTCGCCCGTCATAATGTTCAAGGGGCAGTGCCTGAACGCGAGCGCGAGTCCGTAAGCCGCGCCCAATATCGCGATATAAGGAGAAATTCCGTCTTTAAGCCATGCGATTGCCAGCAATAAAAGAATCTGCGTTATGACGCTGAACCGATAGACGAACATCTTGTTGCGGCGCTTGACATAGTCGGCCAGCATAAGGAACCCCGCGGCGATTGCGGTGTAGAACGCGATGTTGAAGATGGAAAGCGACACTGCCTCGTTCGACGAAATCTGCATGATGTATGCGATAAGGAAAGTGCCGAAAAATGTTCCGACGATGGAATGTATGCAGCCCAGCATGATAAGAATTTTCGCGTCGGAATTGAATCGTATCTTCATGGCTGGATTATATCACAACGGGGAATTTTTTCTTAATAAAAAAGCCCCGGGCACCCGGGGCGATTTTTCATCTCGCGACGATTAGCGCGCAAGGCCGAGTTTCTTTTTAACCCTGCCCTTCAAATCGTTCTTATAGTTGTCGCTTTGCGCCTTGTAAAAAAGCGTGATAAGCAGAGCGGCCGGCACGACGAATATCAAAGCCTTCTTGTTGTGCTTCATCATATTTAGCAATATTTTCATTTTCGACATTTTTTTATTCCTTTTTTCATTTTCAACCCCGGCGCAGGCCGGGGCTTTTTTCTGCCTGTGGGGCGAACTATACAACCATCCAGCCTTTTGTCAAGTCCAATAATCAGTCGGCTTTTCTGCCCCAGCGGAAGCGGCGGCGGCGCGGCTCGATTTCCGTTCGCACGCGGTTGGTTCGGTTTCCGCGCCTTATCTTTTTGTTCCTGTGCGTGAAATTGTAGATTCCGTGCGCGGTCGCCGAAAACGGGCGGAGAACCGCGTGCCCAGCCCGCGCGGCCTGGGCCTTGGCTTCATCTATCCAGCGCTTCATGCGGGTGCGCAGAATGTATTCATAGACAACGAACGCGCCGCCGATTCCGATAAGCGGCAGCAGGAAATAAATTATGCGAAACGCGATAAGGCTGGCGAACAGCGCCGCGTTCGAGCCGCCCGCAAGCTCGGGCATCGCGAGCATGAACATAGATTCGAAAACTCCGATTCCGCCGGGGACTTGGCTGAACACTCCGACGACTTGGGCGATGACGAAAACGCTGATGAACGTCATGAACGGAATATCGACGAAGGCGGACAATATCGCATAAAGCACAAGACCGGCCAGCACGCTGTCGGTCATTCCGATTAAAGCTTGTTTCACCGCCATTCCGAAAGTCGGCAGCTTGAAGTTAAGATTGAACACGCGGATTCTTTCGCGGTAGAAAATCGCGCCGCCGAAATAAAGCAGCAAGCTGATTAAACAGAATGCGACCAGAATGTTCAGGCCGATTCCGGCCATGACTTCGCCGCCGAAGGCTTCGCGCGGGACAAGGAAATAAGCGGCGACGACGATGGACACGCTGCCCAGGAAATAAGTGAATCCGGAAAACCCGACCATCTTCACGATTTCGGAAGCCTTGATTCGCCAGCGCGTGTAAAGCCTGTATCGTATGCTCCCGCCCGAGATGACGGCATGGCCGGCGTTGTTGCTGATTGCGAAGCCAAGCATTCCTGCCAGCACCCACTTCCACCAAACGACCATCCGGCCGACGTATTTAAGGGCAAGGTAATCGTAGAATGATAAAGCGACATAGCCGAAGAACGCGGCGACGCAGGCCAGGAAAAGATTCCGCAGGGGAATGTTCCAAAGAATGTGCAGAATGTCCATCATGGAATATTTCGACAGCTGCCAGTAAAGCATGCC
>JAIRRC010000013.1 GCA_031256175.1 Rickettsiales bacterium | reverse complement strand
TTGAAGCGGCGCGACATTTCGGTCTGCCAGTGCTTTATGGCGTCGTTGTCGTTTTCTTTTATGAAAAGGTCGGATACCTTGCAGTTCAAAACATCGCAAAGTTTCAGCATGATTTTCTGGTTTATGCGGCGATAGCCCTTTTCGATTTTGGACATGGCGGAAAGGGATAAACCGGTGCGGCGCGCGATTTCCGTCATCTTTATGCCGCGTTCCAGACGAATCTTCCGCAGGTTGTTGGCGAAACAAATTTCTTCAAAAGCCATTGCAAACTCCTCTTAATTTCTTGTCAACATCTTAGAAAGCATTGTCAAGTTTGTCAAGTATTTTATAAAAAAGTTCCCCTCCTGTGGAGGGGTCCGCGAAGCGGGGGGTGGTCTTTGATAATTTATTCTTGTCCCGCTTCCCTCATCCCCCTCGTCACCCCGGCGGAGGCCGGGGTCCATTGTTTAATAGAATTTTATCTTGTCCCGCACTTCAAAAAATGATATTATTGTCCCGATGATAAGCAAAAAATTATTATTTACGGCCGCGCTTGGCGCAGTCCTTACATTGGCATTGAACGCCGACGTCGCGCCGACAAGCCGCGGCGCCGGCCGCACCGCCGCGCCGGCCGCTTCCGCCCCGGCCGCAGGTGCCGCGCCGGTATCCGCGCGCGCTGGCGCCCGCCAAACCCAAGTTTCGCCGACGGCATCCGCCGCCGCCCCGTCCGCGTCCGCCGCCGCGCCCGTGTCCGCAAGGGCTGGCACGCGCCAAACGCCGACCGCTTCATCGGCGCCGGCCGCGGCCGCGCCCGGCGCGCCTGTCGCCGCCCGCGCGGGAACGAAAGTTTCGACCATCAATAAAGGCGTTTCCGTCGCCGCCGCCACGGCCGCGACCGGACTTTACGCCGAAGAATGCAGAACGGCGTTCGAAGGATGCCTGGACCAGTTCTGCTATATAGATAACGAGAACGGCGCGCGGTGCAGCTGTTCGGACGACCGCGCGGACATAGACAAGATGACGGCGGAAATAGACGCGCTTGAAAACAAGGCGCGCAATATATCGACCATCGGCGTTGAAAAAGCCGCGCTTGGCGCCCAGGCGGACATAATCTTCGGCCAGGGCCAAAGGCAGTATGACGCGCAGGGCAATATAATCGGAACGAATCATACCGGCACCGCCAAGAAAGAAAAGAAAACTTTGACATTCAGCGATATGGACGACGAAGACGAGGAAGACGACGAATTCGACGCGGCGGTTGTGGGCGGCCTTGCGACGAAAGTCGGCGTGGCCAAGTTCCGCGGCGCTTATGATATGTGCAAAACCAGCATACCGCAGAATTGCAGCAAAGACATCGCGATGCTGTTGCAGCTTTACCAAACGCAGATAAAATCGGATTGCAGCGCATACCGCATCGAATTGCAGTCGCGCAAAAAGCAGATGGAATTGAAGGTGTTGGAAGCCGAAAAGATGGTCCGCGACACCGCGCTCGAAACGTTCGAGGAACAGAACAAATGGAACCGCGGCGAATGTATGCTGGAATTCCGCAAATGTATGGTGGATAAAGAGCGCGGCGGTTGCGGCACCGATTTCTCGGGCTGCGCCGGTTCGGTTGCCTTGGCGAATATGCAGAACCAGCAGGCCAGCCAGACCTTCGCGGGCCAGGTGAAGGACGAAGGCATAGACATAAAATTCGCCGACAGCACGATGGAAGTCTTGAATTCGAAAAGATTTATTTGCGAAAGGGTCTTGGACAGCTGCCAGGCGGTTCGCCAGTTTGTCTGGGGCGACTTCTTGCGCGAAATCGCGCCGACCATGAAACAGGCCGAGCTTAACGCGGAAGCGAATCTTCGAAGCAATTGTTTGGGCACGATTTCGGATTGCGTGCGGAACGCCTGCCAGTCGGACATAGCGGGCACCGGCGTCAGCATGGACGCGTGCCTTGCCCAGCCGGATATGGCGCGCAGCTTCTGCAAAGTCCAGTTAGAGCCCTGCGAAAGAATGGAAGCCGGCATCTGGGAATTCGTAAAGGCGAAACTGGGCGCGATGCGCGTCGACGCCTGCACGGACGAAGTCAAGAATTGCTTCACGAACGACAACCGCTGCGGCGGCAGCTATACGGGCTGTATCGGTCTGGATTTGGCGTCGCTTAAAGACATCTGCCCGCTGGAAGCGCTTCCTGTCTGCACTAAATCCGGTTCCATCACAGCCTGGGACCCCGATATATCCAAGCTTGTCATGGGTATTTTCCTTAATGTGGACAACTCCATGCTTACGGAATGTCAGAACCTGGTCGACGCAAAGATGAATGAAGTCTGCGGCTCTACAACTGAATGCAACGCTTTCGCTTCGGACGAAAAATTAGGTAGTGGAAGTTTGCGCGGCCAGAAGCTTAACGGCGGCGACTATATCGTCAGCGGGCTTTTGCAATTCGGTTTAATCGAGGTCAAGGACAAGGGCAACAGATTCATGGAAATCGACATCGAAGGATATATGACCGCCATATCGGGCATGAGCAACATAACCGCCCTTAAAGACAGCGCCGCCAGCACGGACGAGATAAAGGAAACGATACAGACCGAACTTAAAAACATCCAAGGCCAGATAAACCGCGTCATGGACATGGTGAAAAACGACCCCAAAATATCGATGTGCATAAACGGGCGCGACATGTCCCAGATAAACGGAAAAGGACAGACTGAAGCCAGGTTTCCGAACCTTCTTATGTCGCTCAGCGCAAGCGTGGCGAATTCCGCGCTGGCCCGCGCTTCGGACAATTATCAGAAAAAGCTGAAAGAAGAGCTTAAAAAAGCCAGCGAGGGCGCGTCGGAAGAGCTTGCCAATTACAAATGCATCCGCAGCATAGAAACGAATATGGCGAACAAGACGGAAAGCAGCGAAAGCTTCTCGCCCATCGCCATACTATTCCCGTCGGTTCTGACGCCGGACCAGGTCGCGCAGCTTAAACAGGTTTCGACCCGCGTGGAGAATAATCAAAACGGCGAGGACTGGGTCACATGGGCTTCGTCCAACCGGATATGCACGTTCCACAGGACTTCCAGGGTTTGCAAGAAGGAAGCCTATGGCTTCGCGTATCTGAAATCTAAAACCGTTTGCAGCGACCCGAAGGAAACGACTTCGGAACTGAATATGTAAGAATAAAAACCCCCGCGAAAAAGCATCCCACCCGTCATTCCGGCGACCTGTCCGCCGAAGCCTTGGCGGAGGAGGAAGGCCGGAATCTCAGGTTGTATGAATCATTATATAAGGATATTTACAAATTGAGATGCCGACCGCCGTCGGCATGACAAGATTATTCAGGAGGGGGTTTTTATTGCACATTACCCATTTGTATAGGCGTATCGGAATTTTGCGGCGTGCAGGATTTCTTCGCGCTTGTGAACAATCCGGCCGATGTGTTCTTGCACGATTCCGCGCGCACCTGTATGGTGCAGGTTCCGGT
>JAIRRC010000024.1 GCA_031256175.1 Rickettsiales bacterium | reverse complement strand
GGAAGAACGAGCGCACAGCGCGAAGTTCGAGCCGGATTTTGGTAATGAGCGGAGCGAAGGACAATCCGATTGGCTCCACCAAAAATTCGACGCCCGGCAGGGCGTTTAATTTTTGGATTCATTATAGGCGGCGGTTCCCGCACGCATGAAGGAATTATACAATGGACCCCGTGCTTCCACGGGGTGACGAAACAGGAAATATTATCGCCGGGGTGAGGGGTTGGAGAAGGTTGTCTATTATAATAGACAGGTTTTTCTTTATCGTCATTCCAGCGAAAGCTGGAATCCAGGTAATGAATTCCGCGTCAGCGGAGGATTAGCTTATAACCTGGATGGCCGGATTAAATCCGACCATGACAATAGAGGGGGGGGCGGGGATGACGGGTGTGGACGAGTGCGCGGCGCGGGTGCCCGAGGTGACGAGAGGGGGAACGGGCGTTTTTGGTTGATAAAAAATTCCATTTTAGCTTTGCCTAGTGTTGTGAAAGGTTCGCGTTTGCCTACGCTGGAATGTCGCGACGCGCACATCCAAAAACACCCTAATAACGGGCGTTTTTGGATGTGCTTATTCGCTCCATTTCACGTGAAATGCTTTTATCTCGTTGAATCGGGCCTGTTAAATTTCTGTTCCGGAATTTATTGCCGTAGGGCGGATAGGAAGGCGGCTTCCTTTTCCGTGTCGGGCGCCATGCTATAAAAAAGCTTCGCCAAGCCTTTTTCGCGCCATTCATCTGTTCCGACAAGGCGGATGAATTCTTCCGGCGATGCCGACATCACTTCGATTTTCTCGCCCGGGTCAAGGTTCTGTTCCGCCGATTTCCTGCAATTTTTCGCAAGGTAGACGTATGTCGTCCAGCGAATCTGGCCGGTATCGGTCGCGGGCGCCGCGCTTAACAGCCGCCAATCGTCGCTTTCATAGCCGGATTCTTCCAGAAGTTCCCGTTTGGCGGCGGCCAGCGGGTCTTCGCCGCGGTCCACCACCCCGCCGAAAGCGCCATAAAACGCGCCCGCGCGGCCGGCCTGTTCCTGTATGGAATAAAGGATTTTCCCGCCGCATGAAGCGATTACGAAAGCCGAATCCAGGCGCACGGCGCCTTCGAATACGGCCGCCTTGCCGTCGAAAAGAGTCTGCGGCCATTGATAGACGTCCCAGCGCCCGCCGCTGAAAACGACCTTCTCATTCGGTGAAAACTTCGGATTGGACGGCACGGGCGGGTTCCTTATGGGTCGGGATTAGTCCTGCGTGCGGCTGATGGTTTGGATGGCGTCTTGGATGGAAACGGCCGCCTGTTCGCCCGACTGCATGTCTTTCAAGGCGACGACGCCCTGCTTCGCTTCATCCTCGCCTATGATAACGGCGAAGCGCGCGCCGGTCTTGTCGGCGTATTCGATTTGGTGCTTGAATTTCTTGTCCGCGTCCAGGAACGCCGTCGTGATGGCGCCGCTTGCGCGCAGTTTGGCCGCCGCTTCCATGGCCGCCGGGACATAGGCCTGGCCCATGGGCAGAACTATCGCGTCGGCCTGCCGCGCGAATTCCGCCAAATCGATTTTGCCGTCTTCCAGCGGCGGCACCAGCAGGCGCGAAGGCCCGAATCCGGCGCCCACGCCCACGATTTTGGTTTTGGAAAATTTATCGACCAAGTTTTCGTATCTTCCGCCCGCGGCGACCGACGACTTCATATCGCTGTTTTTAAGGAAGAATTCGAAGACGCTGCCGGTATAATACCCGTGCCCGCGCATTATCGAAAGGTCCAGCCGCGCGTCGCAACCCATCGCCCGCGCCTGTTCCACGATGAATTCCAAATCGCGTATGGCCGCGTCGACCGCCGCGGATTTTCCGGCGATGGATTTATAGTCTTTCAGTATTTCGGATACTTTCGAATCGCCCGTCGAATCGATTAAGGCCTTTTCGAAATCTTCCGCGGACATCTTGTCCTTCTTGTCGATAAGCACCAGCAGACCGCGCGCTTTTTCGTCCGAAATCCCAAGCAGCTTGAACGCGGCGTTCCAAAAGGCGCGGTTTCCGACGCGGACATAGACTTCGCCGATTGCGCCCTCTATCGATTTAAGCGCGGCGTTTGTAGTCGCGATGATTTCGACGTCGTAGTTGGCGGACAGCTCGCCCTGGCCCAAAATGTCCAGGTCGATTTGATAGAATTCGCGATAGCGGCCCTTTTGCGGACGCTCGGCCCGGTAGTTCTTCGCCATCTGGCAAGCGCGGAAAGGGAACGCGATGTCGTTCAAGTGGCCGGCGACGTAGCGCGCCAGGCCGATGGTGCCGTCGTATCGCAGGCCCATCTTTGTGTCGCCTTTTTCGAAGACATACATTTCCGTGTCGATGTCTTCGAAGTTTTCCTTGTCGGTCAGGACTTCGAATCGTTCGATGGTCGGAAGGTCCAGCCGCTGGAACCCCGCGGTTTTAAGCGCGCCCAGAAGCTTGCCGCTGTATTCGTCGAACGCGCGCTGCTGTGTCGGCGTCAGCTCTATAAATCCGGATAAAGGCTTTGTCGGTTTAAGGTTCATTTTTATTGCCTTGTTGTTCGTCATGCCGACGGCGGTCGGCATCTCAAATTGTAAATATCATTATAAGGAATTACTCCGTCTTGGCGTCTTCCGCGGCGGCTTCGACCGGAACCGGCTTCGGTATCCTCTTGTTCAATATCGCGTCTTCCGTAATCGGAATGTTGGTGACGCGCGTGTGCACGGCGCCCAGCTTTCCGGCCAGCTTGCCGCCGACCCATATGTCCAGTCCGCCCGCGTTTCCGATGGTCGCCCTTGCGCCCGGCTTGATTGAAGCCCAATAGACGTCGCCCGGCATAAGAACGCGCGAGAATATGATTTCGCCGTTTCGCTCGACCTTGACCCAGGTTTCGGACAGCGCCTGCATGGCGATGCGCGAAGTATCCTTGTTTTCCGTCGCGTATTCGAATTTGACCGGCAGATTGAACGGAATTTTAAGCGGCGAATATTCCGCGTCCGTCGTTTGTTCCGCCTCGGCCCCGTCCCTGCCGCGGTCGGAAAGCAGCGCGCCCGCGGCGATTCCGGCGACGGCCAGCGCGGCGACTACGGCGCCGATTATGATTTTCTTGTTGCGCGAATCGCGGCGGGCGAAAGCCGAATCGGCGTCGTCCGCGAATTCGCCTTCCGGCGCGGCCTGCGCGGCCGGGGCCTTGGGCTCGGCAAGCGCCGGGTCGCCGTCGACGACGACGCCTTCCGGCGGGATTTCCATCGTGGTTATGCCAAGCTCTTCTTTAAGCTTGGCCGAGATTTCAAGCGGGTCCAGACCCAGTTCGATTGCATAGTTCCGCGCGAATCCTAATATATAGACGTTTTCCGAAAGGGCCGAATAGTTGCCGGTTTCCAAGGCTTCCAGGAAGTCTTCGCGTATGCAGAGCTTTTTCGCGATGACCGGAAGCTCGCGCGGTTTTCTGCTGTTGGTTCTTGCCGCATACAGCATTTCCGCCGCGGTCATGTTCTCTTTATTTTGCATATTCATTTTGCGCCCCTTGTTTCCTTTGTCATTCCCGCGTCGGCGGGAATCCCAAATCGTATGAATCATTTTCACGCGATTATAATCGGAACCTTTTTTTTATTCAAGCGATTATTGCGGAAATTTTGTTATTTACCGACCCCGGGCATTTATGATACACTGAGAAAGCAACCAAGGTGGAAGCTATAAGAAAAATAGCGTTATTTTTTGCGTTATTCGCGCTCGCGTCGGCGTCCAGTGCCGCGACGCCCAATATCGACATCGCCAATATCGTCGCGTTCGACGCATACCCGAAGGCAATCCAGTTGAAGGGCGAGTTCCAGTCGCTTGAAAACGCCAAGAAAAACCTGCGGACCGCGGGCGGCAAATTCAGCAACCTGTTCAAATTCGGCCATAATTCCGCGCCCGGCTATGTCGGTCCCGACAAATGGTATCCGATAGAGATAACGGAAGCCGACACCCTTTACCATCATAATATGATGGCGATGCTGGGCGCGTGCAGCCTTTATTACCGCGCCGCGAGCACCTTCGACCCGCGCCTTCCCAAATGGGAGGACACGATAGAAACCAAGCTGAAATATTTGCAGAACCGGAAGACCGACGCGCGCAACTGGGCCGGAAGCATGTTCGGCGGCAAGCTTCCGAATATGGGCTATGCCGGATACGTCGCGATGTTCCAGCAGTCGGACTGCTGCCCGGCCGGGACTTACAATTATGTGAACTACGGCTTCGACGTCGGCTATTGCCAAGTGTGCGAGCCGGGCTGGTTTTGCCTTGGCGGAAGCAACCGGTTCGAATGCCCGCTTGGTTCCGAAGGAAATATAAATCCTGGCGCCATGCCTGCCGGCGCGTATTCGCGGACCCAATGCGGAAGCGAATTGTGCCCCGCGGGCGGCTATTGGTATTATGAAACCGACAAGGCGAACGGATATTGCAAACTATGCGAGGCCGACCATTTCTGCCCCGGCGGATTGCAGCCGGACGATGATAAAATCGCCTGCCCCGCGGGCACGAATTCGCTGGTCGGTTCCTGGCAGGCGGACAACTGCAAATACGTCTGCATGCCGGGCGAATATTGGAACGCGGCCAAGGCCGGAGGCAATAAATGCGACATATGTCCGGCCGATGGCTGGTGCGCGGGCGGCGCCGAAGAATCGGCAGAAATGACCCGGTGTCCGGCCAACCATTCCACGAACGGAGAGGTGGGGCGCTGGAATGCCTCTCAGTGCGAAATAACGGCCTGTCCATGCGGTGAATATTGGGACCATGGGGGGGGGTATTGCTCTGCCTGCCCTGCGGATAGAATTTGTTCTGGCGGCGCGTTTGACGACGCCCTTGCGCAGCCGCAAGCGTGCCCGGCTGGATACAGGATTTCGGCCGCGGCGGCCTGCCCGAAAACGTGCGAGCCGATAGATTGCGAATGCGGAACTTACTGGGACGGCGCGGCCTGTTCGTCCTGCCCGTCCGGCAGCGTTTGCAAAGGCGGAAGCGACGCGCCCGTTCTTGAACTGCCGTGCGGCGCGGGCTTCGAATTGGATGCGTGTTCGGGTTGCCGGATGAAAACCTGCGAATGCGGAACTTACTGGGATGGCGCCGGTTGCGCGGCCTGCCCGGCAAGCGGATTCAGCTGCGGAAGCAACGACCCCTATCATATTATATTCGGCCAGCCGTTCGACGCGGCGGCGGCGCCGGTCGCTTGCGGCGCGGGCTTTGTGTCGGGGGCCGGGGTATGCGGGATGGAATGCGCGGCTTGCCCTGCGGATACTTATTGGTCGGCGGGCGCGTGCTTGTCCTGTCCGGCGAATTACCAGGTGAACGCGGCCGGCGACGGGTGCGAATTCATCTCCAAATGCCACAAGGATTTCCACAGCTTCATAGGCGAAGGCGGAACGGAAGTCTGCACCACCATACCTGCGAACGGCCAGTGTTCGGGCGTGAACCTGGAATGCGCGACAGGATACGATATGTTCTATGTCGCGCCGACTTCGGAATATATCTTCGGTCGCCTGGGCTGCCGCTTGCCGGAAGGCGCGCCGGGCAGGGCGATGTGCGGCGGCGACAAGCAGGTATATCGGACCGAGTCCGGCGGCTGCGTCGATATATTCGTCCATCCCGATTTCGCGGGCGCGCACAGGTCCAGCGGCACGCCGACCGGAACCTATTATTTCATCGAAGCGGGCCGCTATTGGCAGAACGCCTCGTCCTTGGGCAAATGTTCTGGCGGCGGCTATTCGCAGCCCTGCTTCGGCTTCGCGGGCGCTTCTTGCGCGCGCTGCGCCAAAGGCACCTTCACGCCGAACGACGCCCAGGGCCAGAACGCCTGCGTCGCCTGCCCCGACGGCCGCACGACCGGCGGCGAAGGCGCAAGCCATATGGGCGAATGCAACGTGTGCTGTTCGGGCGGCAGAAACCCCGACGGAACCTGCGCGGGAACTTCAAGCGGATGTTCCCTGAATTTGTCGGACGGGCAGAATTGCGGCGCGGGCATGTATGGCAAATTCATGTGGTTCGAAAGCACGCAGATATTCCAGTGCATCCCGTGCGAGCCGGGAACCTTCCAGAACTCGACGGAGATGTATGAGAATTGCCGTCTTTGCGGCACCGACGCGGTCCAAAGCGGCCAAGGCGCCTGGTATCAGGACGAAGCGGGAAAAAATTCCTGCAAGCCCTGCCCGCATGGCGCGATATGCGAAGCGCTTGGCGCGACATCGTTCGAATGCGACGCGGACCGGGATTTCTCATTGAACGCGGCCGGGGACGGGTGCGAATTGCCGCCCTGCCCGGCGGGCGAATACAGGGACGCCGACGATATTTGCGTGCCCGAGCCCGAAGTCTGCCCGGCCGGATTTATCGGCACGCCGCCGAATTGCGAACCCGAGCCGGTCGTTCCGCCGACCTGCCCCGCGGGCTTTGTCGGAACCCCGCCGAATTGCGAGCCCGAACCCGCGCCCGCGGCGACCGACTGCAACGGCGCCGGATTCGTCCTGTCGAATATCGGAATAAATTCCTGCGCTGGCACCGGCATAGTGAACTTCGGAACTTACGACGCAAGCCAGGGGTGCAACTGCCTTAACGGAACGACCCTTTATCAGAATCCCGCCAATCCGTCCGACGTTAAATGCTGCGGCAACTGGGAAAGCGGCTGCTTCGGCGACTGGTCGGCCTGCGGCGCGGGCGGCCAGTATTTTAAGATAAATTAGCCCGTCACCCCGGCGGAGGCCGGGGTCCATTGTATAAATCCTTTTCCGCTTGATTTTCGCGCGTGGGCGATATACTATGCCCGCATAAAATAAAAGGTAATGTGTCATGGCAAAGAAAAAAGCAGATTCGATATTCGTCCGTATGATGAACCCGGAAACGGGCTTCTATTACACGAAAAAGAAAAACACCAAGTCCGAAAATACCCGCGGCAAAATGACCATGCGCAAATACGACCCGAAAACGCGCAAGCACGTCGAATTCACCGAAAAGAAAATGCCGGCAGGTAAGTA
>JAIRRC010000021.1 GCA_031256175.1 Rickettsiales bacterium | reverse complement strand
CCTTCGTTCACCAGGCCGCGCACCTTGTCCAATATGCCGTCGATGATTTCGTTCGCGTAGAATTTGGTCGATACGTATGGAAAGCCGTCAAGAAGCGAATCCCTTATCTTTCCGCCTTTGCCATACATAACATTCCAGCCCACCCGATTCATCAGCTGCTTCACGCAGGCAAGCACTTTCTGGTTGTAATTCCTTATCCCGCTTTCGTGCAATTCCGCTATCCGGTGCTTCACATAGTCCGAGTCGGGCTGCCCTTCGCCACGCGCTTCGGCATACAATTTATGCGACCAGCATTCGAATTCGAAGAACACACGCACCTGGCAGATTATTTCAAGCGGGACCGGCGCGTCCGACGTCCCGATATTCAAAATGATTTTCAAGTCGCGATAATTCCGCTCGTTTTCCGTATTATAGAACTTGTCCTTTATCAGCAATATCTTCTCGGGCATCAGCATGATGAGTCCATCGACGAACGCGCGAGCCTGCGGTATTATATCGAACAGGCATTTTATCCGGTATATGTCGTTCAAATGCTCTTTCGCCAGGGATTTCGATATGGCGCGCCCAACATTCTTCTGCGAGCCGACTATAATCGTGATGATGCTCGACAGCGCCAATTCCGCGTCGTGGCACGCATTGAACGTGAAGAACTGGTTCGTCGCAGGGTCGTCGTCCATCGCATAATGCACTATGTAATTGTTCCGCGGGCTGATGTCCGCAAGCTGGATAGGAGCGCCAGTTTTGCACTGCGTCATCGGGTCGTAGGCATAGACCGGCGTTTTCGGCGCGCCAAGGTATTTTCCAACGCAATAGAATATCTCGCGGAACCATTTCAGGCCGTCGCTGTAAAGGCGCTTCATGTATTCGTAATTTTCGGGGGTGACGAGGCCCTGCGCGAATGCCGTTTCAATCGCGGCGAGATTTTTCTCGTCCATGTCGCGGTAGGTCCTGCTCATGGTTCGAGGATACAATAGATTTGTGGGAATGCAAGGTAAAAGACCACCCCCGCCTTCGGCGACCCCTGTGCAGGAGGGGAACTTATTTTTTTATAGGGTGGCCGGGGTAGCCCGCAAGGCGGTGGTGCGCTTGTGCAAGAAAGTCCGGCAAAAACGCGCTTGGCGGCACGGCTTGTTTCGCCTTCAATTTGTCGTCGTTGAACCATAACGGAATATCCGCTTCTATCGGCCGGTTCGCGTGGCCCTGTATAATAACCAGCTGCTTCTTATCCGACAATGTAATTATATCCATCGGTTTGAAAAGCGCGCCGGAATTGTCCTTGCCGCCGTCCTTCTTTATCGTTATCTTATCGCCCATCATGTGCGAGAACGCTTCCGCAGTTTTCATGCTGTTCTGACGCAGAACGATTTTCGCCGCCGTCGTCGACATCAGGGTTTCCATCGCTTCGCGCGAATAGCCCGACGCTATCTGCTCCAAATCCTGGCCAATCATCAAATACGAAACCTGCTGGCCGCGGCCGACCGCGGGGCCTTCGATAACCGCGTTCAGTTTCACCATTTTCGGGAACTCGTCCAATATGAACAAGACCGGGCAGGGGCCGAGCTTCCCGTCGTTCGTTTGCGAATTCGGCAAATTAGAAATCAGATAATTCGACATGAGTTCGACAAAAATTCCGGTGATGGGATTAAGCGCGCCCGCGTCGACCTGGTTCACCGAAAGGTATACCGTTATCGGTTTGATTTTTCCGTCGCTCGGGTCCTTCATGCCGCGCAAGTCTTTGAAATGAAAATCCGAATGGCTTGTCCGCGCCCTGACCGCCGCGTTTCGGAATATGCCCAGGGACGCGAATACCGTAGACAAGATAGACCCGCGCTCGCGGTCCGGCGTATTCGCAAGCTGCGTCAATTCCAAGATAGACCGGTGCGCGTAATTGAAATGTTTCGCCTCGGCAACCGCCGTTTGGAACACGTCCTTCATGCTGTCTTCAAGGCCCGCCATCTGGTCGCCTTGTTTCCGGCGCGCGTCAAGTTTCGCCGCCGCGTCCAGCTGCGCCGCGTTTATCCAGTCGAATATCATCGAGAACGACGCTTCGCGCCCAATCCAAGCGTCCGGTATATTCGCCCATGTTCCTATATGGACGTAGCCCGCCTCGGTCATCTTTCCTTCGCGCAGAGTATTCAACGCCGCCGCCGCGTTTATGTCGAACATCTGCTCGTAGTATGTTGCCAGCAATTCCGCGTCTTCGGCATCGAATTCGCCGAACTTTATCCGCGACAAGAACCAATCGTTCGCGCGCGCCCTTTCTATCTTCGACACCATGAAGTGTATGAAGCCCGAAAGCGCCGCGCGGCCCGTCAAGGTCCAGTGCATTTCCTTTGACGTTTCGCCTATCAGAACATTGCACATGCTGTCCACGTAAAGTTCGCGCTCGGACATATCCCCCGGTATATGCGACGGCGACAGCGGGTTCCATGAGGGATAATATATTCCGCGCTTCGGGTCGTCCTGGCCCGCCCAATTTATGACGAAGACCGGCCCGACGTTCTTCGCGCGGTAGCCGCTGGTAAGCTTCGCGATTTCGGGCTTCGGGTCGTTCACAATCATCGACACTGAATCGCATTCGAATATCGTCGGCATGACCACGCCCGCAGTTTTACCAGTGCCCGGAGGCGCCACGCACAAGACCGAAAGCGTTTCGTTCAATTTGAAATATTTATCCTTGAATTTCCCAAGCACAACCATGAAGCCGTCGAACAGGCTTTTGCCTTTCGTGCCCATTTTCTCTATGTCCTTCTGGTTCGCCTTGCGCGACGAGGCGCTGTCGTAATTGTCGCTGCCGTGCGGATTGAATTCGCTTATGAAGTTCGCATTGTGCAGGATGAAGAACACGAGAAAGGACACCACCGGAAAAATCGTATAGATGTCCGTGCGCAAAATCGTCCGCTCCAGCCAGCTTGGGATTTCCGCGAAGACCGACAAGCCGAACGATGTAAGAAAATTCTGCCAATAGATTTCCAGCCATGTTTGGGTCGCCGGAGTGTAGCCGTAGCGCAGAATCTGTTCCGCCGGGAAACTGGCCGCCAGCATAAGGAACAGCAATATCAGCATGCCAATCGTGAAGCGGCCGCGCCAGAAGAACTGGGCCATAGGGGACTGCTTATGCTCCTTGTATTTGGAGCTGTCGAATATTCCCAGGCCTTTGCCTTTGCCGGACGCTGAAAGCAGGTTTAGTTTTGCCATAAGGGTATTATATCATATTATATGGATATATACAATTTGAGATGCCGACCTTCGTCGGCATGACAAAGACCACTCCGCCGCCTTCGGCGGCACCCCTCGCTATGAGGTGAACTTTTAATGGGAATTTTGCATTTCCTGGTTCATGCGGGACGCCGTCGCGCCGCTTTGGAAGCTGTGTTTCCCGCTATACAGGTCCAGGTCCGTCGGAGTTTCGAAGAAATACATCTGTGCGATTTTCTGCCGCGGATACAATATAGTCGGTATCGAGCATTCGATTTCAAGCGTCAACTGCTGGCCTTTGCCGTCCTTGGGTTGGTTAAGCTGCTTATCCCAGCCCTGGCCGCTATGCACGAAGGGCGCCGTGAAATGGATTTTAACCGAATTGCGCGCCATGCCCGACAAGCCTTCGAGCAGGCCCGACACGTTCTTCTGCGCCGTGAATTCGTATAAATGCGCAAGGTAAAAAACGCCCGGCCGCACGATAAGCCCGGTTTCCGGAATCTTTATCTCTATCGTTTTCCTTTTCTTCGCGGGGTCCAATGCGTATTTCGGGTTTATCGCGTAATGCGCGGGGCGGAATATATCGCGGACGTATTCCAGCGGCGATTCATACCATTCGTAAAAAGAATAATTCCCGTCCGATTTCACCGGAGTCCAAGGCTTTATGCCGCGCGGGAGGCTATTCTCATACACCGCGAAGGTTTCGCCAAGCCGGAAATCAATGGAGTCCGCGCCAACGTAATTCGGCGCCAGCGGCTGTATGCTTAATGCGAATTCGGGCGAGTTAGGGTCCAGGATTTCATTGAAGCGCGTTTTGGAGAGAAACATGGCTTAGTCCTTCGGTTCGTTCAGGCCTTTGCGAATCTCTCTCCAATTCGCGTGGTTAACTTGGTGTTCTTCGTAGGTTTCCGCAAATATATGTCCGCCAGTTCCGTCCGCCACAAAATAAAAGTAGCCGTGTTGTTCGGGATTAAGCGCGGCTTGGATGGCTTGCATTCCGGGGTTCGCAATCGGCGTCGGCGGAAGGCCTTTATATTTATACGTATTGAACGGGCTGTCGATTTCAAGGTGTTTCCGGTATATCGCGCGGCCCTGCATATGCCCCCAGCCGTCCGTTATCGCATAGACGACCGTCGGGTCGGCCTGCAATTTCATTCCGGTTTTCAAGCGGTTCGAATACACGCCGGAAACGCGCGGCATTTCCGCCGGTTTCGACGTTTCCTTCTGGATTATCGCCGCCAATGACAATAATTCGTTCCAATCCTTTATATTTTCCGGCAGCTGGTTTTCATATTTTTCGCGCACGCGCGCCATTTTATCGGCCATCGCGACAAGGACTTTATTCCTGTCCGCGCCCTTTGCCACGCCGTAGGTATCGGGAAACAATTCGCCGTCCTTATACAATATGCGGACTTCGCCCGCAAGCCCCGGGTGTTTGCCGACTATCTCGTATATTTGTTTCGCGGTAAGGCCTTCGGGAATCGTTATCATGGTCATCGCTATCCGGCCGCGCGACAGGTCGCGCGCCACGCGCCATACGCTTTGTCCGGGTTTCATTTCGTAAAGCCCGGACTGCACCCGGCCGCCCCAGAACTGCACAGAAACTTTGAACAGGAATTCGCTGCCGATTAGATTTTGCGCGCGAAGGTCGTTCGATACTTTCGAAATCGACGCGCCGGGCGCCACCATGAATTCCGTTCTTTCAACGATGGGCGAATGGATGAAGGAGGCGTTGAAAAGAGACGCGCCTGTCGCGAGGATAACGATTATGAGAAGTTGGGCGAGGAAGTTCCGCTTCGTCCCCCCACCGAAAAACCGCTTGCGGTTTTTCGACTCCCCCGCATGGGGGGAGTTAATTTTTTTAGATTTCTTTTTTTTCTTCGCCGGCATCAAATTCTACCGATTATTATCGAGGCGTTCGTTCCGCCGAAGCCGAACGAATTCGACAAGGCATAGCGCATGGTTTTCGCTTTGGCTTTGTGAGGAACCAAGTCCACGCCTTCGGTTTCTTCCGCC
>JAIRRC010000027.1 GCA_031256175.1 Rickettsiales bacterium | reverse complement strand
CCGCGCTATGTCCTGCAATGTCGAAGTGCCGCTGTTCGTGGTGCCCGTGCCGGTGCCGGGTATGCTGCCGCCGGGCGTCTGGGTATTGCCGCTGCCCGGCGTGGTTCCGCCGGTGCCGGTTTGTGTATTCGTGGTGTTAAGCGAATTGCCGGTTAAACTGCCGCCGCGCATGTTAGAAACGCTTCGCGAAAGATTGAGGCCGAGGGAACTGCTGCTTTTGGATATTGTCGGTTTTTTATTGTTTATAGTCGCCGCATCGACCGAACTGAAAACGAATATGGAAAGGAAAGCCGCTAGGCAAAGCTTAGATGTGTGTGTGTGTGTGTGTGTGTGTGTGTGTGTGTGTAGGTTTCTGCCATTTTTTAAGTCCTTGTGTAGGTTTCGCTATCCTATGCTTATTTTAATCATTGTATTCATGGCCCGCGGCATCTCATTGTGAACTTGTAAGATTTTTTCGCTACCGCTTAAAATCTAACTCGTTCATCAATTCGGTGTCTGCCATTTTTATCCCTCTTATGCGGAATTATACCACTTTAAGGCGGATGGACGCAAATAAAAAATCCTAATAATGATACGAACAATGGACCCCGGCCTACGCCGGGGTGACAAGCTGGTAAAACTTGTCCACTATAATAGACAACCCTCACGCACCCGTCACCCCGGACTTGGTCCGGGGTCCATTGTATGAATCATAAACGCGCGCGGGAACCGCCGCTTTTATTTCTTGTCCGAACCTTCTTCCATGCACCGGACCTTGTCGTGGAGCCATTTGTCCCAGACCATGATGTCGGCCGGGTCCCACTTCGTGAATTCAAAGCGCGGTATCCAGCGGAACTTCATCTTAGCCCATGATTTCGCCAGCGCCCCCTGCATGCAGACGCCTTCGTGATATTCGGTCCCGAACGCCGCGAAATATTCGCCGTTAAGCTTTCTTAGCTTGTCGATGTCCTGTTCCATCCGGGCCGTCATTTTCGTCAGATGGTCTTTAAGGTTGGTCATGGTATAGCCCTTTTTGACGTCCGGCTTCTTGACTTCCATGCCGAAGTCCATCGCATAATTGCTGATGCAGATGCCGTGGCAATAGAACTTTTTCGACTGGTGGCGGTGAAGGCGCTTCATGCCGTTAAGATTGATTTTCTGCGCGCACATCATGGCTTCTTCGTGAAGCATGGCCTGTCCGTCGGCTATGTCCTTGAATCCTTGAAGTATTTTTGCCGGTTCCATTTTTCCCTCCTTTGGTTGAATGGATGAATGGAACATAGCCCGATTTAAGCGGCGCTTCAATCCGCCGGTATTCCTAATCAAGAAATGTAAAAAGTAGTTGACAAAACTATATTTATTCAATATAATACCCCTATGAAAACTGAGAATAACATATTGAAAGCCGCCCTGGTTCAGGCCGTTTGGTGGTGCGCCTGGCTGGCCTTTTGCGCGCTTTTTCTGTATTTCGCCTTCCGGTTCGACGTGCTTTCCGCGCGCCACTGGCATATGGCGGGCAAATATGGATTCCACGGCCTGCGCGGAACGGCGCTGCTGATTTCGCTTGCGGCGGCCCTGCCCATCGGCGCCGCCATGTCGTTTTTATTCTGGAAGCAGAAAGGCTTCGCAAAACCCGCCAAGCCCGAAGAAACCAAACCGGTCGAACACCTTGACGCCATAAACGCCCTGCCGGAAATAGAGATAAACAAGGATATGCCGGACGAGCTTAAAAACGCTTATGTGAAGATGAAGCGATATGCCGCGGAACGTCCGGCTGAACCCGTCGCCCGGGTCGCGCCGAAGAAAACCGAACGCCGCGAGGACGACCTTTTCGCTATGGACGATTTCGACCCTGCGCCCGATAAAAAACCGGTTGCGAAAAACGACGGATTCGATTTCAAACCTATAACTTTCGGAAGCGCCGAACCCGAACAGGGCGACGATATAAAAATCGTCGAAACCGACGACGAAATTCGCGTCGTGGCCGAGCATAAGGACGAAGGCGCCTGGGTCGCCGAAGAAAAATCCAGCGGCGGCCTGCCCCCTCAATGGTTCACCGAGGGCGCGCAGAAAATCTCGCCGGCCTATCTGGCGCGCGCCAAGGCCGACGAAATAAAATCTAAAAAGTCTGGAAAACCGGTCGTCGCCGTGCTAAAAATCACGACCGACAATATCATAAACAAAAAAGACATGTTCTCGGTCTGGGAAGAAATGGGCGTGAAGGTCGAATAAAAAAATGCTGAATTTCGTCGAAGCCATCAAAGAAAAAGTCGTCGCGCCTACCGCCAGGAAAGTCGGAACCGCCGCGACTGCCGCGGCCTTCCTGGCCGGTGTGACCTGGGGCGTGAACCTTGGCTACAACATGCCGCGCCAGGAATTGGCCGACGCCCCCGGCCCGAAATCATGGAAGCCGGTCGCGCACGAAATCCAGGTCGAACGCGCGCCCGAACCCGAAGCGCCGAAAATCCGATACGTGCTTCAACCCCCGCCGCGGCCCGCGCCGCAGCCGGCGATAAACCGGGCCGCGCTTTTCGGATTCCACGCAAGCCAGGCAAGGTCGTCGCTGGACACGCTTCGCCTGTATTACAAATACAATGTCTCGCGAAGATTTGCCGAAGTCGCGATGGAAGTCGCGAAAAAACATCTGGGCGAACTTTACCATGTGTGCTGGCGGAACAATATTTCGTTCGAAGCTTATAACAAATTGAATGCGGAATTCGAATCCCTTGCGAAGTCCGTCAACAAGCAGTTGTTCGACGCTTCGATAACGCCGCACAAGCACGAACCGGCTTTCATCGCGCCGGTGCCTCAAATGCACAGCGGCGGCGGCTTCGAAGTAAGCGAAGCCATCAAAAACGCCGCCAAAGGCAGATGATTATCTGACGATTCCCTTCTCTATCGCAAGCGCGCGGACATTCATGACCTGGGCGAGATTCTTCTCGACCGCGGCCGCGGGCATCGCGTGCGGAAGCGCGTCGAAATCCACGCCGTAGAAATCGGCCGCGTTCTTTGAATAGCGTTCCAACAAATTGTATATGTAATTGTTCGGGAAAGCGAATTCATACGAGGCCTTGGTTTCGCCCATGAATATGCCGGCCATCGGCGGCGTCGCTTCCTTCTTCGCTTTTGTGTGCGGCGCGGCGTCGGTGCCAAGCATGATGTTGTCGCTTCCGTTCAGCCAATGTTCGCGGAGGAATTCCATGTTCTTGCGGAATTGGATTACGGGCTTGCACCAGAAATATGGATTCTGCGTCAATGATTTTTCGACCGCGGCCGCGTCGGTTATTCCGAAGTCTTCCAAGCAGAAAGCCAAATGATGCGGCGTAAGGGTATATTTCAGGCCGTATTCTTCGGCGGTTTCCACCGCGCGCTTTGTCGAAAGATGTTCGAGCGAAATCTTCATCTTGCGCTGCTTGCCGTCTTTCATCAGATATTTTTTAAGAACGTTTTCCATCGCGGATTCTTCCTTGTCGGAAACAAGAACGGCCGGATTCGGGTCTTCCATATGGATTGCCAGAATCTCGCCCATGTTTTCGATGGCGTCGATAAGCTCGGGCGCTTGCTCGACAAGCGGGGCGGTGCCGGAATTCGTGCTGGTGCCCGGCGTAAAAATCTTGAAGCCGCCCAGCGGAAGATTCGCCGCGCGCGCCGCGGCGATGAAATTCTCCAAATCGTCCCGCGTCATCTTGTTGTGAAGAACAGGCATAAGGCGCAGATTGTAATCCATTTGTCCGCCGGCTTTGGCGACGGCCATAATTTCATCGACATAGCTGAAACAGAAATCGACGGCCTTGAACGGCGTCGTTATATCCAGCGGCTCGGGAAAATTCATCATGGCGACGCCGCCGGAGTCTTTGGTGAAGATTGGCGCGGCTTCTTTGAATTCCTCTGAATCCGGTTTGCGGAAATGGTCGTGGGCGTTGAAAATTATCATAAGGAACCTCTTTCTGTTTTTGTTAGTGTCGTCCCCTCTCGCCCCGTTGAAGGATGTTAGCGGCCGCAGTCAGGATTGTCAATGAATAAACGCCGACCTTTCGGCCGGCGTTTCTATTTAACTGGTGGCTTGGGACGGAATTGAACCGCCGACACAATGATTTTCAGTCATTTGCTCTACCAACTGAGCTACCAAGCCGGGGTTTTGGTGACCCCACGGGGATTCGAACCCCGGTTCTCGCCTTGAAAGGGCGGTGTCCTAGGCCTCTAGACGATGGGGCCAGTTAAAAGTCTGGGCTGCCGATTGATAGGAATCAGTGGCGGGATTGACGGGACTTGAACCCGCGGCCTCTTGCGTGACAGGCAAGCGCTCTAACCAGCTGAGCTACAACCCCACAGACCACGGGAGTTTGACATACCATCGAAAGAAAATCAAGGTGTTTGTAAATCCAATGGAATACGATTTTTAGCGCCAATAAATAGCAGTTGACAAATAATATTTTATTATTATACTAGACTCAAAAGAAATAAAGGGAAAAATCATGACCGGCATTACAAAACCTCAAACGAAAGCGCCAGCCGAATACTCTGCCGAGCTTCCCTCGGTCGTATTGAAGCAACTGGCGGAAACGGGATATAGAATGGGCGAATGCATAGAGCCTGACAATTTCGGTCGCGACCGCATAGTCAAAGCCCTTGACGCCGCCATAGAGGTATTGGGCGATTTTCCAGGACTGGAAGAAACGTTCGAATTCCAAACAAAATCTATCGCCAGCATGGGTGCGACGAATAAAATGAACGTCAAATGCACCATAAATGATATATCCGAAAACCTTGTATCGTTGAAAAAGCGCATTGTTGAAAACAAGGGAATGATTGAACTCAACGGCGATAGTTTCAGCAAATTCGCATTGGCGGCCCTGATTATGAATCTTCGCGAAAACGGCTGGGCGAAAAAAATTCCGCTTGAAAATATATTGCGGGCGGCGGTATCCGAGCAAAAAATCGTGCAGATATAAAAACCCTTGCGCTTTGGCGAAACCCTGCTATAATAGGCCTATCGACCGGCGTTCGCCGGCGAATCCACTCCATAATTCGAAACATAAAAAACAAAGGCCAAGACCATGCTGTTCGTCAAAGACTTGAAGTCTAAATCCGCCAAGGAACTCCTTAAACTCGCCGAAGAAAACGGCATTGAAAATCCGTCCCAGCTGAACGCCCAGCAGCTTCGCTTCGCGATTTCGAAGAACCTTATATTGAACAATCCGGAAACGCCGCAGACCGGCGAAGGCGTCCTTGAACGCATGCAGGACGGCTTCGGATTTTTGCGCCAGCCCGAAGCGAACTATCTTGCCGGCCCCGACGATATTTACGTCAGCCCCGCGCTTATCAGGCAATACGGCTTGCGCACAGGCGACATGATAGAAGGCAATATAATGGCGCCGGCCGAGGGCGAGCGCTATCTGGCGCTTAAAAGCATTATGAAGGTGAACGACGAATCGCCCGCTGAAATCCTTCACCGCGTTTCGTTCGACGACATGACGCCGCTGTATCCGGACGAGATGTTGAAAATGGAAACGCCGGACGACAAAGAGAAGGGCCGTTCGCTTTCCGCGCGCGTCATCGATTTGATTTCGCCGACCGGAAAGGGCCAGCGCTCGCTGATTGTCGCGCCGCCGCGCACCGGCAAAACCATCATGCTGCAAAGCATCGCGCATTCCGTCGCGACGAATTATCCGAAAGTTAAGCTTATCGTGCTTCTTATAGACGAGCGCCCGGAAGAAGTAACCGACATGCAGCGCAACGTGAAGGGCGAAGTCATATCGTCCACCTTCGACGAGCCTGCGACGCGCCACGTCCAAGTCGCCGAAATGGTTATCGAAAAAGCGAAGCGTCTGGTAGAGGGCGGCGAGGATGTCGTGATTCTGCTCGATTCCATAACCCGCCTCGCGCGCGCGTTCAACACGGTTGTCCCAAGCTCGGGCAAAGTCCTTACCGGCGGCGTCGACGCCCACGCATTGCAGCGCCCGAAAAAATTCTTCGGCGCGGCGCGCAATATCGAAAACGGCGGCTCGCTGACGATTATCGCGACGGCCTTGGTCGACACTGGTTCGAAAATGGATGAAATCATATTCGAAGAATTCAAGGGAACCGGAAATTCGGAAATCATCCTTGACCGCAAATTATCGGACAAGCGCGTCTATCCGGCCATCGACATCACGAAATCCGGCACGCGCAAAGACGACCTGTTGGTCGACAAGCCGACGCTTTCGAAGATGTGGGTGCTTCGCAGAATCATCAATCCGATGGGCACGTTGGAGGCGATGGAGTTCTTGTTGGATAAAATGCGCACGACGAAAACCAACGCCGACTTCTTCAACACCATGAACGGCTGATATTCAGCCGTCAGAATTTCATAGTCATTATATGTTTCCACAAACGGGCCGGTCCGCGCTTTTTGCGCGGGCCGGAAAGAACGGGTTTTTCGGGCGCTACCCAGCCGTTCGACAAAGCGTCCAGGTCGGATGGTTCGCAGATATAACCTTTGGTGGTTTTCAAAATGCCCGGCCAATTTTCGGGCTTCTTGGCGACCATAACCGCATCGGCGAGGAATTCGAAGCCTTCCCATTTGTTCACCGGGATTTTTTCGGGATATAATCCCGCGGTGGCGTGCAGGGGCGCAAGTCCCGACCACCGCGCGATTGCGACCATCCCGTCGGCGTCGAAGCGATAGCAATCCACCGGCCATCTGTGGCGGGGCCAGCGGTATGGCGCGATAAGAATCAATATTCCGCCGGGCTTCAATACGCGCGCCATTTCCGCCGCCGTCAGCCAGAAGAATTCCGTGTGCTCGAACGCTTGGCCGGATATGACGACGTCGAATGAATTGTCCGCAAGCTCCGCCCAGTTGTAAATATCGTCCGGCACAAGATTCACGTTTTTCCCGGCTTCTATGTCCAGCCCGACATAATCCGCGCCGGCCGGGACAAGGTCGCGATACGAGCCGTTCCCAACGTCCTGGCTTCCGACGTCGAGAACCCTTATTTTCGGTTTCTCGGGCGAATATTTTTCCAAACACCATTTCATGCATAATAATGATTCCGCGTGCATAGTTTTTCTCCTTTCGCTTTATATTTTCTCGGCGACCACGATGAAGCCGTCGTGGCGCGTATCGTCGACATCGTGTGTTTCCAGAATCCGGAATCCGCCGCAATGGTTGACAAGCTCGGCCACGTCCTGGGTAATCCAGAAGCTGTGGTGGGTGTGCTCGTCCGCATCGGCGGTAAGCTTTATTTCCCCCTTGTGCCGCGCGGCAAGTTCCGCCAGCTTCGTGCGTTCTTTGTCCTTGTCGAACATCCTGTCCTTGTAGGGCACAATCATGAACAATATTCCGCCGGGTTTCAATACGCGGCGCCATTCGAGGACGGCTTTTATCGGGTCGAAGAAATGTTCCAAAACGTGGGAGCTCAATACGAAATCCAGAACGCCGTCCTTGAACGGCAAATCGTCGCCGTTCGCGATTATGTCCACGCGGGCAGCCTTGTTCCCGAAGAATTTCTCGCCGGACGGCTGGTTCGCGTAATCGTCGGAATAATTGACGTTGATGGTCCTAAGTCCGAATGGCTGATAGGACGCCGCGCCTATCTCTATGCCGTAAAGCCCGTCGAGATACCTGTGCGCGATTTTAGATTCCGGAAACAGCATTATGTTTTTCTTTTCCTTGCGCGCGGGCAGCGAATATATTTTAACGCCGCAGAAATATCCGCGGCGGCGGCCGCTAAGCCCGGTCCTTTTTTCGAACAGCTTCATTCTTTCGCCTCCCTTTTTTTTATGACGCCCTTGAAAACCATGCGCAGCAGGTCCCTCGTGAAATACAGCGGTATGAACGGAACGATATAAGGCCTGTAAAGGCAGCGGTGGAAAATCGTGCACAGCGAAAGCCGCCCGTATTTGTCCTTGGCTTTCCTGTATTTCATCCTTCTTTTGTTGTTCGCGAAGCGGTTGTCGAATTTCGCGCCTGCGCGGGCCGCGTGCGCCTCTATCATGCGCGTCCATTCTTCGCCGATATGCTTTGCCAGCTCTTTGCGCGAGATATAGGGAACGCCGAGTTTTTTGAGGAACGGCATCCCCCGCCCCAAAAGCTTGCCGCCTTGTCCGAACACGCTAAGCCCTGAAATTTCTTTTTCATAGACTTCCATCCTGAATCCGTTGGACATGATGAGATGCGACATTCCGAATTCATAAGCCCATACGACGTCCATCTTGTCTTTCTGCTTTTTGACATTGCCAAGGAATTTGGCGAACCAGTCTGCCGCGAATATTTGTCTGCCAAGGCCGATGAACCAGGATTGCACGTGGTTTTCCGCCAGAAATCCAAAGCGCTGCACGACGCGCTTCCTCTCCCCGGCGGAATTCCCGTGAAGGCTTATCATTCCGACGGCGTCCGCGCCCGAGGATTCGAGTCCTTCCAATATGGGCCGCAAAGGCCTAAGCGGGCCGTAGACCGAATCGTTTGCCAGATAAACCCAGTCGTAGTTCGAGAATATTCCGCGCTTGGCCGCCCATTGATACCCGCGCTTGTAGGAACCGAAATCGTATTCGCCATGCCGTTCGGCCGCGGCATGAATGACGTTTTTGATTTTGGAAATCCTTTTAATCTCCGCATCCGAAAAATCGCAGTCGGCGAAGAATATTACATCGCCGAGCTCCGCCAACGAGCGGACATAATGTATAAGCATATCGTCGACGATGCAGTCTTTGTCATAGCTTGCGAAAATGAAAAGGCGCTTGTTTTTTTCTACCGCACGATTCGCATTGCGAATATTTTTCCCCTTGGGCATATCGGGCCCCTCCTTCCGTCCGCATATTATGCGAAGCGGGCGTGTTTGCAATTGGACGGGATTCCTAGCCGCGGGGCGGACTAGCGGGGGGGGGTAAATCTAGACAAGTTTCTCATCTTATTTCTTTCTGAATTTCGCTATGTCGATGACATTGCTGTCTTTTATTTCCATGTTGCCTTCAAAGGGAAGGCTTTGGTCCACCGAATCGTCGGCGGCGTTGTCGACGGGCACGAAGCCAAGGACGAAATTGACGGACGGGTCCTTGAATTCGATAAGCGAATTGAAGGGCACGATGATGTAGAACGGCTGGCCGGAAAAAGCAAGGCTGACGCCGAAGCCGGTTTCGCCGACATTAAGGTTGGAAAACGAATGTTGAAGGACGATTGTTATGATGTCTGGATAGCGCGCCTTCAAAAATTCGGGAATCTTGACGCCCTTGAAGCCGGTCTTGAAAGTTATGTAGAAATGCGTCGCGTCGCCAAGCCCGTGCAGCTGCACATCGCGCAAAGCCTCGCGGACGATATACATTTTCGAGCGTTCGATGATTTCTTCATAGTTCATGCGGATAAGATACAACCGCCCAGGCGATTTTTCAAGTTCTTTGTCATTCCGCGGTTAAACCGCGAAATCCCGGCTGCATAAAACCATTGCATTTATTCCTATCGGTGCTAAACTAAAAGTATGCGAAACTTTACTAACAACTCTCTCTCTCTCTCTAGATTTCCGCCAAAAAGGCTTTTTATCTTCGCGGGATACAGCCCGGACGGCGCAATCGATGAAACGGACATTTTCTATATCCGCGCGCTGACACGGCTGGGCGATGTTATTTTCATAGCCGATAGCGACATTCCGAAAAG
>JAIRRC010000022.1 GCA_031256175.1 Rickettsiales bacterium | reverse complement strand
CACATAACCTTCGATTTGGACAATACGATTTTCGAAAACGCGATTCCGATTTGCAGGGCCGCTTTCCGCGAAGCCGGTTTGAAATTTTATATTACGAAATTCTACGACTATTCCGACTATCCAGAAAAAATCCGCGAAATCATATGGCGGCAATACGCCGGGCTTAAACACCTGGAACTGCCGCCGTTCGACAAGCGCCTGCCCGGACTTATCAACGCTTTGACGCTTTCGGAAGAATACCGCGTCAGCTTCGTGACCACGCGCGACGACAGATACGGCGGGCCGGAAACGCCCGGGCAATTCGAAAGATACGGAATGATTTTGAAACCGGGGCAGCTGTTGTATGGAATCCATTCGGCGGACAAGGGCGGGCTGCTTAAAGAAATCGGCAGCGACCTGCATTACGACGACGAGCCGCGGGTCATCGAAGGCTGCATAGCCAGCGGCGTCGATTGCGTGATGATAAGCAACAAGGGAACCTTATTCAACCACCACCTTCGCGATAAAACGAAATGGACGACAAGCTTGGCAAAGGATTTGATGGAAAGGTTTAGATAATCCGTCCCCCTGCGCACTTCGTGCTTCGGGCGACACTCCTTCGCCTTCGCTGCTCGCACGGGTGGCGTGCCACCCGAAGCCTCGCAGAGGCGAAGGGTGGTGGCCTTGGTGAGAATCGAACTCACACGAAGCTAGGCTTCAACGGATTTTAAGTCCGGTCTGTCTACCAGTTCCAGCACAAGGCCATGAATTCACTTATAGGACGATTAGGTAAAGAAATCAATTGATAAATACGATTTGAGATTCCCGCCTACGCGGGAATGACATCAACGGGATAATGCGGCGCGGAGGCGGCTTATTTTTCCGGCGTCCTGCGCGAACTTCAAGCCATTGGACACCTTTATGCAAAGCCTTTTATGGAAATCCAGCGGCCATTCCGAACCATCGAAGAAAAATCCGGCGGAATGCGCCGTCATCGGCTCTATATGGATATAGCTGCCCGTGTCTATGATATTGCCATAAACCTCGGCCGGGACATACATCATGCGCGCGACGCTGTTCTCGAATTCCGGGAAAAGCGGGCGGTCCTTGCGGCACAGGAAGTTTTCCTCTCCATCAAGCATGATGTGGGTTTGGTGCCAGACGCTGCTCCATTCGAAATCTATCAAATCGCCCGCGCGCGGGGCAAGCTTGGGATTGTAATCGGCGGACACTTCGAGCACAAGGTCGCCGTCATAGGCGTATTCGCCCGAGGGCGTTTTCTTCAAAACATCGCGAACCTGCTGAAAAACCGAAAGCGCGACGCGAAGCTCGGCCGGGGCGTCGACCGAAACCGCCTGCCCTTTCGCAGGCAGCGGAAGCGCGCGGCCGGAGAAATCCTTAGCGTTCGAAGACATCGCGTATCCTGAAGCCAAGGCGGCGGTAAAGATACATGGACTTGTTCGCCGCGCGTTTAAGCTCCCTGTCCATTTTGGAAAGCTCGAAGAACCTGCGCTCGTCTTCCGGGTCGTTCAGCTCCGGGCGGCTTATGCTCAGTTTTTTCTGGACGTTGTAAAGCTCGGGCCGGATGGATTCGTATTTCCCGCAAATTTCGGAATGTATGTTTAGAATGACGTTTTTGAATTCAAGCCTGGACACTTCGTTCCTTTTGGCGATTTCCATCAGCTCGCGCATGCCCGAGACCTGGAAAGCGACCGGCCAGTCGCTGATGCCGCGTTCCTTTACCAGGACCGCGGCCGGCATATGAAAATCCATTTCAATATTCATATCGGTGTTCATCATAAAATTACCTGTATTTCCTTGGGGCTTGGCGGGCATTATGCCCGCGGTCTTCTATTTTGTAAAGCTGTTTTTAATCGCAGCGAACGCTTCCATTTCGGCAGGACTTAATTCATCGCCGGCATCGGATTTCGCGGCAAGCATTTTCCGGACGTATTCCGCGAACCTGCCCCAGCAACCAAGCTGCGCGGCGGTCCTGAAATCCATCATGCGGCCTTCGAACATGAATTGAAGCGGCGTGTTATTTCGCATTGACAGCCTTCCATGCATTGATTGCCTCGCGTCCGCGGAATTCGGAAGCCAGCCATTTTTTGAAATCATCCGCGTCCATATAGCATTTTTTCGTGCCGGCGTCATACTGGCATTCCGGGTGCAAAAGATTTCCAGCGCTGTCGATGTATGTCGCTTCGAGCTTGTATTTTTGTTCCTGGTTCCAGACATAGGCGTCCGGGGTGATGTCGACCCATTCCTTGCTTGCGAATGTGTTCCCAAACCAGGCCTTGGTGTCTTTCGAGTCCGCGCAACCGGCCAGAACGACCGCCGCCATAATAACCAGATTATTCCTTAGATTCATAGTATTTTATCCCTTTCGATGGTGGGTATTATATTACAGATAGTTTATTTGTCAAGTATAAAATTTGATTAAATTTACCCATCGTCATGCTGGCGCAGGCCAGCATCCAGTAATAGGAAGTCGCCGCTTTTGCGGCGACTCTTTTTTGACTGGGCCCCGGCCTGCGCCAGGGTGACAGGTGCGTATTATTCCTGAATCAGGATTATTTCGTCTTCTTCGATGACTTCGACGTTATCGGCGGCGGATTTATCGCCTTTTTTGGCCTTTTCGCGGCCGAATATCCTGCCCGCTTTGTCTTTGGCGTAATCCTCGGCCTTATCCTCTATCCGCTCCATCTTCTGATAAAGGCCGGGATTTTTCCCGCCGGATATATAGCCGATGCCGATTGCGACGACGACAACCGCCGCGATTATAAGAAACGTTTTCATGCTGGACAT